>CACYBO010000111.1 GCA_902772685.1 uncultured Eubacteriales bacterium
TAAATACTCTTTATTCTTCTCAAGCATCTCCTGAACCATGTCATGGATTTCCTCCATGCTGCATACGCTCGCTGTGAGCGGGTCCTGGAGGATTGCCTGGAATACCAGATCCGGGTCGCCGGTTATGGCGGCCTGCACTGCCAGTTCCTCCAACTTGGCCGAGTGCGATACAAGCGCTGAAAGGTGCGCCGGCAGTGTGTACACTCCCTTCACGTGGATGCCTTCCTTGTCCGCGATGACAGGGACTTCCACGCACGCTCCTTCATCTATGTTCGTTACATATCCTTTGTTCCTGAGGTTTGCGTTAAACGGGAACGGCGTGCCGTCTCCGTATATTGCATTGAAGATGTTCGAGGCGTACTCGTCGCCGCGCTCCAGTTCCACATCCCCGTTTTCAAGCCATTCTGAATACTCTTTTTCCCAGGTGTCCTCACGCCCCATGTACTCCTTCAGTATGTACGCGTACTCGCCCGGATTCCATCCTGTTCCGTGCATGCAGTACTTCTCGATGAGATCCGGTCTCTTCCGGAACCACGGGTTGTATTCTGAATTGTGCCCGGATGATTCTGTAGGGAAGTATCTGAGATACTTGAACATCTCGATTCTAACAGGCTCTTCCGCTGCGACTTCCGGTCTCTTGATCGCTTCTCTGAGCGCCGGATACATGTCTTCACCGTTGTGTGTGAGATCGAGATAAAAGGCCTGGTGGTTGATGCCCACACAGGTATAGTCCAGTTCTTCCTTCCTGATTCCCAGCCATCCCGCCAGCATCTCAGCAGTTCCCTGCACGCTGTGGCAGAGTCCCGTGATGCTCACGTCGGTCTGGGTCTGGAGATAGCTGACCAGCATGGCCATTGGATTGGTGTAATTGAGGACGATGGCATCCGGACAGAGTTCTTCAACATCCCGGATGATTTCCAGTAAGACGGGCGCGGTCCGCAAAAAACGAAAGATTCCGGATGGTCCTCTGGTGTCTCCTACACAGATATCCACACCATACTTCTTCGGAATCTCAATATCATGGCGCCAGACTTCCACACCACCCTGCAGCACCGTGATCAGAACACCGTCTGCACCGGGGAGAGCCTCGCGTCTTTCTGTGGTCGCTGTCACCGTGGCGTGATGTCCGCCGGCTTTCACGACTTTTTCAATGCCGCGCTTGGCATAACTCAATCTCTTCTCGTCGATATCCACGAGAGCAATCTCGCAGTCATCGAAACTTTCATAGGTCATCAAATCCCTTACCAGGTCTCTGGTGAATTCAAGGGAACCTGCGCCAATAAAAACAAATTTCCTCATGACTGTTCCTCTGCCTATATAATAGGCTTATTGTTTACTAAACAACGACTGTAAACACCCCTTCTTTTTTGTTATTATATTTTGTTTTTTGCCTGTTGTAAACTGTTTTTTGCTGTCAAATAAAGGAATATGAGGAAAAAACGGGCTTGACTGGGGCCTCAACATAGGATAAACTGTTTACTAAACAAGGAGGTCCATCATGGCGAATATCAGACAAGTCGCGAAACTGGCCGGCGTATCGCCTGCTACTGTATCCCGGGTGCTTTCAGGCGACCCGGATTTCAGCGTGCGCGAAGAGACCCGCCGTAAGATCATCGACGCCGCCGCTAAGCTCCAATATGAAATTCCCATCCGCCAGCAGGACCAGTACCGCTTCGGCTGCGTTCTTTCTGACACGGTGGATAAATATTCGGATCCATTCTTCGTCGATATCCTCTCGGCGATGGAACGTGCATGCAAAGGCAGGAACTCCATGATCGCTATCGTGAAATCATACAGGGAACTCGAGAACCCACAGATCCTGCAGGAATTGATCGGCGCCGATCTGGACGGTGTGTTCCTTATGGAACATGTCTCCACCGAGACCATGGCTGCTCTCAAAGCGCACATCCCGCACATTGTCTTCATTGATAAAGATGAACCCGAATACGATTACAATAACGTAGGTTTTGATCACACGACTGCCAACTGGCAGGTCATGAACACACTCCTCAGCCGCGGTTACAGACGCATCGCGCTCATCAGCGGCAGTTCCCCTGAGATGCCCCTCTCTGAAACCATTCGAATGATGACCTACAGAGAGATGCTGCGGCGGGCGGGAATTGAATATGATGATGATCTGGTGAAAGACTGCGGCTGGGATCTGTCTCTGTGCGAGACACAGGTCAGGGAGCTCATGTCACTGTCTGAACCGCCGGACGCGATCTTCGCAGGCAGTGATTCTCTGGCCTCCGTTGTTTTGGGCACCCTTTACGCCGACGGCTACAGATGTCCCCGTGATGTGGGTGTCATCGGGTTTAACAATATAGACCTCAGTTCGCATATGGTCCCGCCGCTTACGACAATTGAGGTTCCCACTGCCGACATCGGCAGAGCAGCGGTTGAACGTATGCTGCAGATCATCACAGATAAGGACCCGTCTATCAGGCGCATCCTATTCCCTACCAGACTCATAGAAAGGAAATCACTGAAATGAATACTCCTGAAACAAGATACTACATCGGCATCGACGGCGGCGGCACAAAGACCAAGTTCCTCGCCGGCCGGCTGATAGAAGGCTTCAGCCCGGACGGGACAGATGCTGCCGGACTCGAAGTGATCGGCGAATACACAGCCGGCGGATGCCACTACATGCAGATTGGATTTGACGGCGTTGAAACGCTTATGCGGAACGGCGTCAGCGCAGTCTGCGAAAACGCCGGCATTGAATCAAAGGATGTTGCCTTTGTATATGCTGGGTTTGCCGGCTACGGTGATGTCGCGTCAGATCAGCCGATGCTGGATGAAGCCCTGCGCAAAGCCTTCGGCGATATTCCTTACGCCGCGGGCAATGACAGTGAGAATGCACTCGAAGGCGCCCTCGACGGGCAGCCCGGCATCAACATCATCGCAGGAACCGGTTCTATCGGAAGCGGGCGCAGCGCCGACGGCGAGTTCATGCGCTGCGGCGGCTGGCACTACGTCCTCGGCGGCGACGAAGGCAGCGCCTACTGGATCGCATGGAATCTTCTGAAGGAGTATTCCCGCCAGAGCGACGGCCGCGATGAAAAAACCCTTCTCTATGAAGCTGTCAATCGTGCACTGGATCTCCACTCGGATGATGAGATGGTCACACGCGTGGTCAATGAATGGAACCTGGACCGCACCCGCATTGCGGGACTGGCACCGATAGTCAGCCGGTTGAATGAAGAAGGAGACCCGTACGCCGCAGATATTCTGAACGGTTGTGCAAAGGAGCTTGCCGATCTGGCTATCGTACTGCACGCCCGGCTGGGATTTGACAGTGATGAACTTGTTCCCGTCAGCGGCACCGGCGGCGTCTTCAAGATCGGTTCACCGGTCACGGAACCTTTTGCCCGCATCCTCCGCGAGCACGGCATGCAGTACGTTGAACCGGCCCACACGCCGGACATGGGTGCCCTCATGCTGGCAATCAGAAAAAGTTTTATATAGTATCGTTAAGAATCGCATCAAATATTGCATGAGTATGCTACAATCATGAAGAACGGCGGCAATAATGATGGCGATAAAGACCGCGTCACTGCAACCGGAGACATCAACAATAAGCAGATACCAATTTAAGGCTATCTGTGATAATATATGTTTATGAGAGGTCTGCTAGCTCAGCTGGGAGAGCGCATGGGTCACAACCATGATGTCGTGGGTTCGAGCCCCGCGCAGACCACCAGATAAACAGAAGGAGGCTGTCGCTTTATGCGACGCCTCCTTTTTTCATGACCACCCTACTCCAGCCCCGGAAACTCCAGCTGCCGAAGAGCCTCGAACAGAACCACAATGACGGAGTTGGACAAATTGAACGAGCGCAGGCGGGTGTTCGCGCTCATCGGAATCCGGACAGCCTGGTCGGCGTGGGCGGCGATGAAGTCGCGGGGCAGTCCAGCTGTCTCTCTGCCGAAGAGGATCATATCCTCATCCTGATACTCCACATCCGTATAACAGCGTCCGCCCTTTGTCGTGGCCAGCCACATGCGGCGGCCTTCGTACTCTGCCATAAACTCATCCAGACTCTCATGCACCTCGAGTTTGACATAGGGCCAGTAATCCAATCCTGCCCGCTTCAGACTTTTGTCGTCAATGCTGAAGCCGAGAGGTTTGACAAGATGCAGCACACTGTCCGTGGCTGCAGCTGTCCTCGCTATATTTCCCGTGTTAGGCGGAATCTCCGGTTCCACCAGAACGATGTGAATCGCCATATGAATCAACTCCTGCCGTTATGATTTTGCAGCTGAAACGCAAAACGCCGGGTCGTGTTTTGGTCGGAGAGACAGGATTTGAACCTGCGGCCACCTGACCCCCAGTCAGGTGCGCTACCAAACTGCGCCACTCCCCGATGACCCCGGCGTTTCGTTCGTCGCCTATTATACACCAAAATTGAGCAGCCTGAAAGTATATTAATCGCATAGAAAAACTTTACAAATGCACAAGTGAGGTTTATACTCCCCTTGTGATGGACGGTATTCCAATTGAGGAAACTGTACCGCGAAGGATCCCCGGACCGATACCAGACTGCGAAGACAGACTCGGGAAAGGAACCACGTCACCTTTTTAAGAAAAGAGGTGATCGATTGAAAACAGGATTTATTGGAGCAGGCAAGGTAGGTTTTACATTAGGTAAATTCTTCTGCAGCAAAGTCAGCACAGACTGCGAAGACGACAGCAACAGTATCAAGGTTACAGGCTATTACAGCCGCAACACTCAATCTGCCGAAGAGGCAGCGAAGTTTACTGAAACGCAGGCGTTCACGGATATGGGCGCACTTATCGAAGCAAGCGACGTGTTGTTCCTGACTGTTCCCGACGGAACCATAACAGAAGTTTACGAACAGGTCCGTCAGTATCCGATCCAGGGAAAGTACATATGTCATTGCAGCGGATCGCTCTCCGCAGGAGAAGCATTCCCGGGCATTGACCAGACCGGTGCATATGAGTATTCCGTTCATCCGCTATTCGCCGTAAGCGACAAATACGAAGCTTACAAAGAATTGCAGGATGTTTTTTTTACGGTCGAGGGAAATGAAGAACATCTTCCTGAGATCAGGAGAATGCTCAAAAACGCAGGCATCGACCTGCAGGTCATCAGGGCGGAGGACAAGACCCGCTACCACGCGGCGGCGGTCACGGCCAGCAATCTGGCGGTCGCGCTCCTGGCGGAAAGCATCAACATGCTGCGCCAGTGCGGCTTCGGCGAAGAAGACGCCCGCAAAGCCCTCACCCCGCTCGTCACGGGAAACGTCGACCACGTTCTCGCGAAGGGACCTGCTGAGGCTCTCACGGGGCCTGTGGAACGGGGCGATGCGAAGACCATTGCGAAGCACCTGGGCTGTCTCGACAGCGGACAGCGCGAATTGTACCGTGTACTATCCTCGCGGCTCATCCCGATTGCGGAATCCAAACATCCGGACCGTTTGTACCAGAACATCAAAGACCTGTTAGAAGAAGATCTGCTGAATGAGAAAGCGCAGAACCAGGAGCTTTGATTGAGAAAAGGACAAAACAAAAGAAAGGACAAAAAAATGAGAAACTCAGTACTTACTTTCAAGAAGATGAAGGA
>CACYBO010000112.1 GCA_902772685.1 uncultured Eubacteriales bacterium
TTCTGGAATCTCCACGAGCTTCGTCAGCACCGTTTCCCCGATCAGGAGCGACTTCGGAAGCAGCAGCTCCATGTAAGCCATATCATGTGAAAACAGCATAGGAAGAATACCCGACAGCGCATTACACTGGCAGATCAGGACGTATCGGAAAAGCTCCTCCGTTTTGTTTTGTCCTTTGAGCTGGTCGCAGGTATTCATATCCAGCCGCAGATCGTCTTTAACAAGACTGAGGTTCTTCAGAATATCCGGTTCAATGCTGCCGCTGGTGCTGGACAGCACACGGAATCCATGGGGGAGAAAATCGTGCAGTTCCATGAACCGCAGTGCAACGAGGCGGTTGAACCATGTGTAGGCAAACTCCTCGATGATGTTCTTATATCCTTTGAGCCGGATCTGGCTAATGATTTCCTGCCGTTTTCCGTAAAGGTCAGCAGGATAAGAGTTTGAATCACCATCAATAATAGTGTAGTCTCCGCTCCGCTTGGCCTGACGGAAATCATTGTCGCCATTGATGCCGAGTGTCTTCAAGGAGACTTCGATCTGCTGCTCCAGATTGTCCTTCGCCCATACGGCGTATGTTTGTAATACTCGCTTATCCATCTATTCTCACCTCAATGCAGATCGACTTCGTCGTTGTTCTCGAGCTCCGCCAGCAGCTTGGTCCGAATCGCGTCCAGCACCTTCTCAACGTCATCCGCTGAAGTAACCTTCTTGCTGGCGGCAGGCACGCACTCGATAATGGAGACACGTTTACTGCGCACAGAAGTAGGCGTGCCTTCGCTCATCACGGAAGTAATGAACTTACGGAAGCCGGAAACTGAGCTGCTGCTCGCTGTGATGTAAGAGTCCATGTTCGGCGTGTTTTTTGACAGGGAGGACATCCATCCAGCGTACTGATCTGCGAGCTCGTCAGCCTTCTCCTCGATGCGGGAAAGTTGATCCTCGGTAAGCTCCATATCCAATGCTCCCTGAAGCTCGTGATCAATTGATTTCCGATCCTGCTCCAGACGGCGCATCGTAGCGTCATATTTGTCCTGCAATACCTGATCCCTGAGCTCATTTGCTTTGAAGACCAAATTGGCCAGATCATTCATCTTCTGGAAAGGCATCTCCATGTCGACAATAGCCTGTATAGCCTCGATAACAGAGTCCATACGGCTCAAGTCCTCAAACATTCGGGCGGAATTATACCATTCAATGATCTCCAGCGCGTCCTGGTAGTTCTTCTGCTGGTGGCTTCCTTCTTTATAGAAACCTTCCAACTGTTCCAGCGTCTCCGCGTTGTCCTCAAGACTGTCGGCTCGACTGATGATCTCGTTGAAAATGGTGAGAGAGTCACCAGATTTCAGGATGGCACTAAAGTCTTGATACAGCACTGCGGCCACCTTGCTGCCTGCGTAATCAGTACCATATTTTGTCTTCAGGTCAGAAAGGAACTTCTTCCTCCTTTCAAAGAAGTCAACGACACCGGCTTTTAACTGGGCCTCGTCCAGCGGAAGGTTCTCTGAGTAGACGTCGTTCATGATGCGCTTCACCTGATAAAGGATCTTCTCATCAATGATCTCCTTCGGACGCACCACCATCGTATCGACATTATTCTTGCGGGCAAGGTCGTTCTTGAAACCTGTATTATTCTCATCTACCACATGGTCATGGATGGAGATGATCAAGGACTGGTATTTCCACAGACGGGCAACCATGCCAAGGATGTCAAGATCGCGCCAGCCATAGGGCTTTTTAGAGAAATACTCCAGCAGGCTCTTGACGGTCGTGTTTCGGTACACGCTCTTATCGTCGCGGACTTTTTCGAGGATTTCATCGTAGGCAGCCTTGTTGCTGTCGCCGGACAAGTCATCTCCGAACGACATATTGTTATCAGCAAGAAGACTGAAGATGCTCTTCTGATCAGGATAGTAATAGCTCACCAGCCCGATTTTGAAATAGTTTCTACCTACCATTTCTTTCAGGGCATCCTGCATGCGGTCCTTGCCGTCTTTCTTCTTGATGTCGAGCTGTGAGCCGCCAAGGTAGATGGGTGCCGTCATCAGAGCTGCACGAATCATATCTTCTGCACGACGAATACGGTCAGACATCTCGCTGGCCTTTTTACTCATGATCTCCGTCAGGGAAGCGGACATGGTCGCGCTGTTATTTCTGCGGAATGTCGCTATCTTATTTGCACGGATCAATTCATCGATGAAGGTGCCTTCGGTAAGATCGATGATGATAGCATTGTCCCGGATGGACTCTGACTGATAGTCCGAGGCATCCTTTGAGCCGGAGAACTGCGTGCGAATACGGATCGTGAGCCCGTCCTGACTGAAGGACCCTTTCGATTCAGAATCCACAAAGCGGTTCAGCGCAAAATCATACCGGCCTTCGTAGCGGTATTTGTTGCTCTCAAGTATCTTATCGAAGATGATGTCGAGAACAGTCCTCTGGACCTCGCCTTCGTTATAAGCGGAGTTATTGATCTGTTTGTTGACATCCTGCTCCTCGTTGGTCAGGAAGTCGTATTCCTCGCCGTTCTTCTGAATCAGGGTTTCGGATTCCAGACGCTGTAGAGCTTCAAGGATGCGGGCCTTCAAAGCACCTTTGTCCACGTTGATGTTGTCCACCATCAGGGTGGCCAGACGGTCAATTGTTGCAGGCATGTCTTTCACATGCTTGATCATGAACAGGATGCGGAGAACGCGAAGATCGAACTCATCCAAACTTGGCTTACGGGCAGCGTTTGTGAAGACCGTCTTGATGTCGTAGTCGATAAACTCCTCGGCAGTAGCATAAAAGCTGTCGAACGGAACCAACAGACCGGCCTCCATGTCCATGACTTTCTTGGCTGAGGTCTGGAAGGCATCCAGCAGGGAGCGCTCGTTCTGAGAAATGTGCTTACCCTCGCTCATTCCGTGCTCACGGATGGATTCGAACACCTTCTGCAGGAGTTCGAACTGATAAGATACAAAGGGATAAACGTCTTTAAACTCATTCGCGTCCTTATAGCCGGACCATGTAGGTTTTGCCGGGAAGAGGATCACGTTTGAAAGACGATTGCTGTTGGCGTCATATAATGCGCGGAGCGGAGTCTCCGCATTTTTCTTTTTGTCCAGGATACGGCGTTTAATGACCTCGTCTGCGTTTGCACCAGAGAGAAGCAGTCGGGTGTTGAACCTGCCCTGAATCTTAGAAAAGTCATGCTGCTTATCCTTGGTGCTATCGATCATAGCCTTTAGTTCTTGCTGGGAGGTGATTACCACCCATACCTTGCCATGAGCAAACTTGCCCAGGTCCTCGACGCAAGTCTGGAGGTTCAGCATCAGCTGCGTGTTGTCGCCGATAAACTGTCCAACCTCGTCCATTAGGAAGACAACGCGGGAGTTGTGCTTCTCACAATAAGCGTTCACGATCTTACCGAAGTCCTCTGTGGTATTTGTGAAATTGCGGGTCTGATCCTCGATGAAGATCTTGGCGCTTTCCTCCGACATCCCACGAACAGCAACAAGAGCCTTGATCATGGAGTCGCGATTAAGGAGAGCCTTTGCGCGGGTCTGAGTCCAGTTTCGTCCAGAAATCTGTTCGAATGTCTCTGCAAATTCCTCGAGCTTACCTTCCTCATCCAGCGTGCGCTCCAGATCAGCCACCCACGGACTGGCACCGCAATAGCCCACAGCCTCGTTGAAAGCGCGGATCATGATGTCCATGATAGCCTGAGTCTTTGTCTTGGAGTCAGACTTAGCCTTGCTGTCGATATTGAAAAGAACCACGAGATTGTTAGCCTTGGCGCTCTGCCTGATATCCGCGAGCACCATCTGATCATTGATCTTGTCCTTAAAATACTCTGATGCTTGGACCCCGGCGACTTCCTCGTTCTCCAATATGTAGCCGAGAATCTTAAGGAAGTGAGATTTACCGGAACCAAAGAAGCCGGTGATCCACACACCCATCTTCTCAGTCGGTACGGTCAGGGATTCTCTGTACTTGCGGAAGAAGGTGCGGAATGATTTGACAATTTCATCTGTGCAGACGTATTCCTCAAGTTCCTGCCACTTCTGTTCTTCGTCCTCATTACCAATGGTGACGACACCCTGAATAGGCCTGTCGATTTCTTTCTCAAAGAGATTTTTAATAATCATTTCCGCGTCTCCTTTCCACCAGTGGGAATGCTCTGTAGTAGTTGTCGTCATCTAATCGTTCAAACAGGCGCAGGGTCATAGAGTTCTTTATTTCGTATCGCCCCGGATACATCATCACGACCGGCGTCCTCCTGAATATGCTCTGCAGGTTGTTCAGGATAGTGTGGCTCCGGATAATCGGGAAGGCCTTACCGACGCCCGTAATCAAAACGATGGATTTGCCATCATCCGGCACTGTGTTTTTAAACTTATCCAGAAAGCTGTTCTGGTCTTCCTCTACTGAGAGGAGCGGCTGAAAGACTTCTCTCAACAGCAAGTCCTTTTCATACTCGGCTTCCATCCGCTGGATGTCTTCGAGGTAGCCTTCCTCCTCAATGATGTCGAGCATCATTTCGTACAGGTCAAATTCAACGATCTCCGGATTCCGGGCTTTGAGCTTCTTAACTTCCCGGCGCACAAGCAGCTCATCCTTTGGAGCGTAGTCAAAGATATAAAACTTCATATCGTTTGCCGTTCCATACCGTGTGAGAGAAGCTACGCTGATCATACGGTCTTCCAGATCGACAAATCTTTCATTTAAAGATCTCTCCGCCATAGTATTTACCTCCCAAGCATTACCTGTAGGTACTCATTATCGCCGATTTCTCTGATGTGCTCTTCGACGCTTGGATGAATCATCATTCTTTCCACCACAATGTTTCTACGTTCCCGCACTCCAAGGCCCGAATCCACCAAGATGTTCCGATAACCTTTTGTCATGCATTGCAGAGTGTGATCTCCCCATTTAGCCACGATCAGGTCAGTCTGCTTCTTTGTTTCGAAGAACTGGTCAAAATCGTCGATGGAAAGATAGTTCTTATCACTCAGCAAGGCTTCGCGGTAAACTTCCATCATAAAGTCAAAAAATAAGGTATCAGTCTTGGCGATAGCGTATGCAAGGATGAATTTTGATGTGGCTATATCCCCGTTGTAGAATTGAGAAAGGAGAAACGGATCAAGAGCGATGAGACGTCCATATAGCACATTTGTGATCTCACGGCGACGGTCTGGTGATTCAATTTCGATGTAATTATTCTCAAAACATTCCTTATATATCTCTTCACGGTCCAACCCGTTCAGCATCAGCTTGGCAATTTTTTTCGTGATAGGATATTTGAACGGGGTTTTCTTAATGGCAGAAGAATATGGTTTTCTGTTCATCCTCTAACCTCCATAGGGCTAAATACAGTATAAAACCTCTTTATTATAACGGCAGACTACGATTGTGTCAATAAAAAGCGTTCCGTTTGAACTGCAAATGTGAAAATTAGAAATTTGATCGACTGTAAAAGAAAGACCTCCGGTCCCATACGGGAATCACCGGAGGTCTATTTTTATGCGTTTTTGAGGTCGGATTTTCACCGACAATGACCGACATCGGCCGGATGTAGGGCTTTTCAAAAAAAAGTAAAATGCTGCCTGCAAGATAACTTAGCGATGGGGTGAAAACATGACGTAGTTTGAAGTTGAAAACTGGATCTGCAACATTCAGAACGCCGTTGATGATGTTGCGGCTCACTTTGGCACGAAAACAGTACGGCATTGCTTCTGATAGAAGCAGACATGAAATAAAAA
>CACYBO010000113.1 GCA_902772685.1 uncultured Eubacteriales bacterium
GAGTTCTTACTTTCCTGAAGGAGTCATCCTACATGGAAGAGAGAGGATTCCAGCCGGTATAAACACTGCATATCAGCGAAATGCATAAAAAAGCGCAGGCCGGGCATTTTGCCCGGCCTTTGTGTTATAATAATCCTGCGACAGAAGAGGACGGAGATTTTCTATGGAAATCAAATGCATGAAAAACGGATTTAAGATGCAGGATGCTTTCGAGCGACTGTATAAGAGAAGCAAGCATTTCACTATTGAGAAGATGGATATTTTGTTCTATCCATATCTTCTTATGGATTTTGAGGTGAAATTCAGCGGAAAACTGGAAAGACTTTCCGAAGATGTCAAGGTGATGTGTGATATGTGGAGAGGACAGTACTCCATGGCGCGGTCCAGAGGTGAATTCGTCATGACCGAGGTTGAAGAAAGCATGCTCATACCTGTCAAAATCGATAAGACGAAGGCGATTCACGACGCGCCGCGCACCGTGTACGGAGAGATTCAGAAACAGAAGAGAGTGCTGAATATACCTGATATCAATTACATATATGACGAACTTGTATATAAACCATTTTTTATTGTCGAATGCCTCAATGATGACAAGGAGACATTCCACATATTGTTTGACGCAGTGACGGGCGAATTCAGCCTGCTCAATGCCTGACGCAGCATATAGAAGATACGTGAGGTGACTGATGGCTAAACTGATTCCGCCTATCGGAAGAGTAGTGGGAGGGAGCTACGACGGCAGCTTCATCTACTGGCTCATAGAAAAAGACCAGACTGAGTACTTCGCTGTGAGCCCAAATGAGAGGCTCAGAATCGGCATGTTTGTGGGGATAGAAGATAACCCGATCACTTTTGAGGTGAGAGACGGAGATATCGCCAGAATAGAGACAAAGGACGAGGCCTTCCTCCATGAGGATCTTGCTGTTTATACAAAGCATCGCGGCAAGGTGTTCATGCGCGTCAACAGACAGGCGGCGGACAAACTGAGAATGATGGCAGATTAAGGAGCAGGAATGCTGCAGCAGGAAATACTGGAAGCTTCCCGAGAAGAAGCTGAAAACGCAAGAAAAAAACTGAAAGACATTGAAGACACGCCCACAGGGATCACAGGCGGCGGCAGTGCGGCAGGTCATACGGTGACCAGAACCGCTATGCGGAAAAACACCGACAATATCAGCAAGTCGGTATATATTCAGCATGTTCTGGATCAGATAGCCGGTCGTGCCCCGGAGATCAAAGGAGTGATTCCTCATCCGATTGCGTGGGATATTATGGAACATGACGGGACATACTACTTCCATGAAATCGACGGGCCGGATATTGAATGTGTCTATACGAAAGAGAGCGGAAGAATCATCTTTCATCTGCTGAAAGCGGATGGACGGATGCTCATAGATCAGGATACTCCTGTAGAGATTACAGAGAAGAAAGATACAGGGAAGGTCATTATTGCTGTAGCGGTTATTGTTGCGGTACTGGTTGCGCTCATGATGCTATCCTCTTTGTTTTATTGATTCCCGAGGTGATGTATGGAAATCAAGCAGATCACAACAAATGACGTAAGAGAGGTCATCATAGACCGTCCTGCAGATATGCACAAAGGACAGGCAGGCAGGGTACTGATCATCGCAGGATCACGCGGCATGGCCGGCGCTGCGGTGCTTGCGGCAAGAGGCGCCCTCTATTCAGGCGCCGGACTGGTCAAGGTGTCCATACCTGACGAATTGTTTCATATCCTGCAGTGCTCGGTGACAGAGGCTATGTGCATAGACCGGGAGGAAGCCGCAAAAGCAGACTTATCAGTCTATGACGCCATCTGCATCGGCCCGGGACTGGGCACCGGAGAAGATACCATGTCCCTGATCGGAAGAGTGATCACGGATTACGAAGGTCCTCTGGTCATAGACGCAGACGGGATCAACTGTCTCTGTAAGTATGACGCACTTGCGCAGGTACGCGAACGGCAGGGCGTGACTGTTTTTACGCCCCATCCGGGGGAAGCGGATAGAATGCTTCGTGCGCTTGCCCTTGGATCCTATAAAGTGCTCGGCAGGTCCCGGTCTGCGGCAGAGCTGGCGGAGGCAACAGGCGCCATCATTCTCCTGAAAGGACATCGGACACTGATACTTGACGGACAGTCAGCGTATGAAAATCCTACCGGCAATCCGGGAATGGCTACAGGCGGCAGCGGAGATGTTCTCAGCGGAATCATCACATCACTGCTCGCGCAGAAGCATCTCAAAGCTTCACCAATTGCCAGAGTTAATTCTGCGGCGTTTCTGCATGGACTGGCAGGGGATATCGCAGCAGAGAATATCGGTGAATACGGGATGACTGCCGCGGATGTCGCCGACGCTGTTGCAGCGGCATTTAATGCACTTTAAATACCAAAACTCTTTGTGAATATCGTGTGAATTTCGGAGAACTCTTATTGTAATAAGAGTTCTCTTCATGTATACTATATCTTGTTATAGAATGAGTATTTTCAGGATTTAATAAACAATATTTGGAGGAACCAGCATATGGACATCAGAGAACTTGAAAAAACCGCGTTGGATGTACGCATAGGTGTCATTAAGGCGCTTAGCAACGCCGGCTCAGGGCATCCGGGCGGATCACTTTCTATTGCCGATGTGGTTACAGCGCTGTATTTCAATGAGATGAACATCGATCCGGGCAATCCCGGGATGAAGGGCAGAGATAAATGCGTATTTTCAAAGGGTCACGCCGGTCCGGCACAGCTTTCCGCAATGGGAATCGCCGGTTATTTCGATATGGATGATTTCACTGCTAATCTCCGAAAAATGGGATCGATATTCCAGGGTCATCCAAACATGAAAATACCGGGGGTTGAAATGTCTACAGGTTCACTGGGGCAGGGATTCAGCGCAGCAGCCGGAATGGCTATGGCGAATAAGCTTGATGCAGATCCCGGAAGAATATATGTCGTGCTCGGAGACGGCGAACTGCAGGAAGGCCTTGTGTGGGAAGCGGCGATGTCATCCTCCCATTACGGTCTGGACAACCTCGTTGCTATCGTCGATCACAACGGTCTGCAAATCGATGGCCGAAATGACGATGTCATGACGGTGAATCCGATAGGCGCTAAATTTAAGGGATTCGGATGGAATGTAATAGAGATAGACGGGCACGATATGAGGCAGATTCTTGATGCTTTTGCAAAAGCGAGAGGCTGCAAGGGAAAACCGACAGTTATCGTGGCTGAAACGGTAAAAGGGAAGGGCGTTTCCTTCATGGAAAACCAGGCCGGCTGGCACGGCAAGGCTCCTAATGAGGAACAGACTGACCAGGCACTGAAGGAACTTGAGGCAGCAAAAGCTGCAATCGGATAAGGAGAAAAAGATGGCTGATAAAATCGCAACAAGACAGGCTTACGGCGAAGCGCTCGTTGAGCTTGGAAAAGAATATAATAATCTGGTGGTTATGGACGCCGATCTTTCAGGATCCACCAAGACCGGCATGTTTGCGAAAGAATACCCTGAGAGATTCTTCAACATGGGCATTGCTGAGCAGAACATGTACGGCGCAGCAGCCGGACTCGCCCTCAGCGGCAAGATCGTCTGCGCAAGCACATTCGCCATGTTCGCCGCCGGCAGGGCTTTTGAGGTTATAAGAAATTCCATCGGCTATACCGGCGCAAACGTCAAGATCTGCGCGTCGCATGCGGGAATAACAGTAGGAGAGGATGGTGCGAGCCATCAGACTTTCGAGGATATCGCTCTTATGAGAACGGTGCCCGGACTGACGGTCGTGAATCCTTCGGATGCGGTTGCTACAAAGAAATTGCTGAGGCAGATCGTGGAAATGCCCGGTCCGTGTTATTTCAGGGTCGGAAGAGCTGCTGTCCCTGTGTTCTACAGTGAAGACGATGAAATCGTTCTGGGCAAAGGCAATCTGATCCGCGGCGGCAAAGACGCTGCGATCGTCGCTACCGGAATCATGGTCAGCAAGGCTTACGATGCAGCGGAAAAACTGGCGGAAGAAGGAATTGACGCCAGAGTTATCGACATACATACGGTCAAACCGATCGATGAGGAAATCATCATTAAAGCTGCAGCTGAAACAGGGAGAATCGTTACAGCTGAAGAGCACAGCGTTATCGGAGGACTTGGCGATGCCGTTGCTCAGGTGGTGGTCAAAGAACATCCTTGCAAAATGGCTATGATCGGTCAACTGGATACCTATGGCGAATCGGGCAAACCGGACCAGCTGCTGGCCAAATACCATATGACAGCCGACGATATAGCAGATGCAGTCAGGAAAATGCTTTAGAGGTGGCACCGGATGATTGAATTCGATCACGTAACGAAACGGTATAAATCCAACATCGGGCTGGATGATGTTTCTGTCAAAATCAACGAAGGTGATTTCGTGTTTCTGGTGGGTCCAAGCGGTGCAGGCAAATCCACATTTGTAAAGCTCATCCTCAAAGAACTGGATGCGGATAAAGGCACAATCATAGTCAAAGGGAAAAATGTCACATCCATGTCGGCCAGGGAAGTTCCGAAACTCAGAAGGAATATAGGAATTGTATTCCAGGATTTCAGACTTCTCCCGAAGAAGACTGTATATGAAAATGTTGCCTTTGCGATGGAAATCATTCACAAACCTCGCAAGACAATAAAGAAACAGGTTCCACAGGCGCTGACGATGATGGGAATAGCTGATAAGGCGAAGAAATATCCTGATGAATTGTCTGCCGGAGAGCAGCAGAGAGTTGCGATTGCCCGTGCGATCGTAAACAGACCGAAGATACTGATTGCTGATGAGCCTACCGGCAATCTGGATCCTGATACTGCATGGGAGATCATGCAGCTGCTCAATCAGATCAATCAGCTGGGAACAACGATCGTCATGGTCACCCACGCCAAAGATATCGTGGACAAAATGGAAAAAAGAGTTATAGCCATAGAAAAGGGCCGCATTGTGCGCGACGAAACGGGCATGTACGGGTACAAAGAAGCACTTGAGGATGCTATGGGTGCTTTTGATACGATGCCGGTGAAATCCCGTGATACATTTAGAGCGGGCTTCAGGAGAGGAGACCGCCGATGAAAACATTGTTCTACACGATCAAACAGGCTTTCATACAATTCGGAAGAAACAGAAGCATGTCTGTCATTTCGATCTTCGCGATTACATGTATGCTTCTGATACTGAGCCTGTTCTTTATACTGTTTATCAACGTCAATTCTGCAGCGGAAGCCGTGAAGGGCGACTATAATTCCATTGAGCTTTTCCTCAAGGATGATACATCCAGAGAAGATGCAGATGCGATTATAGCGGATATGAAGCAGCAGGACGGTGTTTCGGACGCCTATTACAAGACCCGTGAAGAAGCGATGGCTGAGTTCAAGGAGAGATGGGGAGACAATGGGTATCTGCTGGACAGTCTCCAGGACAACCCGCTACCAAACTCTGTGGTCATAATGATCGGCGATCTGGAAAAGGCTGATGCGCTTGCGGAACACGCGGAAGGATACGATGGAATTGAAGATATCAAGTACTACAAGAGTACAGTAGACAAGCTCCTTCGGGCGACGCAGTTCATAAAGATATCAACAATCGTTTTAATGATTTTCCTGATTATCGTTTCCATTATTGTGGTATCGAATACCATCAAACTAACTGTGTTCAACCGGGCTGAGGAAATCAGCATCATGAAATATGTTGGCGCGACGAACTGGTTCATACGGGGACCTTTCCTCGTTGAGGGAATCCTGATCGGCCTGATTTCAGCAGGTATTTCGCTTGGCATAACATATCTCGTGTATGACCGCATAGTAGACATAATAGGTGATCAGGTCTACCATTTGCTTTCTATGCCTATGGTGCCGGTTGGGTTCCTCATCTATAATTTCGCGTGGATTTTCCTGGCGCTGGGAGTCAGCATCGGATCCTGTGGAAGTATCATTTCAATGAGAAAATTCCTGGATGCCTGATCGGGCAATAGAGGTTTCTGTAGAATATGAAAAAGAAATCAGCAATATTCATTTCAATAATACTCATTCTGTGTCTTTGTTTCGGGACTTCGAGCGTCTACGCCAAGGAACTCTCTGAGATTCAGGACGAAATCGAGCAAAAGCAGGAGGAACTGGAAAAAGGCGAGAAGAAAGAAAAGAATCTCGCCTCTCAGGTAAGCTCGCTTGAAGAGCAGATCTATGAGCTCGACGATCAGATAGTGGTTTCTGAGAAAGAACTTTCAAAGCTCAAAAAGGACCTCAAAAAGGCACAGAAGAAAGTGGATAAGCAGAACGAAGAACTGGGCAGCAGGCTTCGTACGATGTACAAAAACGGTTCTGTAGGGTTTTTGGATGTCCTCATGAATTCCAACAGTTTCTCCGAGTTCCTGACAAATATGGATCTCGTTGAGATGATTTATGCCGCCGACAGGGACGTGCTTGAAGATCTTCAGGAATCCCACGATAAGATAGAAAAAAAGAAAAATAAAGTAGAGAAACTAACCAAAGAACTGAAATCGTCAAAGGCGACTGTAGAGAGCACAAAACAGACCGTAGAATCCGAGAAGAAAAAAATAGCAGCTGACAATGATAAAACTGCAGCAATGCTTGATGACCTGGAAAATGAGGCAGCTGCGGAGGCTGCAAGGCTTGCGGCTGCAGCTGAGAGCGGTGAGACCAGCAGCAGCAGCACATCCTCTTATGGAGGAGGGGCGTTTGCCTGGCCTACGCCGAGTTCTCACAATATATCATCCGGTTACGGATGGCGTATCTGTCCATTCCACGGAAGGGAATTCCACGGCGCCATTGATATAGCGGCCAACTCCGGTTCCGATATTGTTTCTGTTGCTGATGGTGAAGTTATCAGTGTCGGATGGAACGGCGGATTCGGGAATTCCATAAAAGTGGATCATGGAGGCGGATTGGTTACTATGTACAATCACTGCTCCTCGATCAAGGCTTCTGTAGGACAGAAAGTGTCCAAGGGGCAGACCATTGCATTTGTTGGTTCTACAGGATCTTCAACAGGACCGCATCTGGATTTCAGAGTATTCCAGGACGGAACAACGAAGGATCCGAATTCATATTTGTAGGAAATGAGAAAATCAGAAGAAATATTAGATGAAATACTGAATAAACGAGGCATAATAACTGAGGAAGACAGGAAGGAGTTCCTGTCTTCAAGGCCTGAGCTTACTTACGATCCATTTCTGCTCGATGGAATGAAGGCAGGAGTGGATTTGCTCATATCTTCTGCCGGAAGCGGCGATCGAATTTGCATCTACGGTGATTATGATGCAGACGGTGTTACCGCTTCTACGGTGATGGCCTGCGGAGTATCCGAGCTGACCGATAACTGGTTCTTTTATATTCCGTCCCGGTTTGAAGAAGGCTATGGGCTGAATGTTTCCGCAATCGATAAGATCATTGAAAAAGGCGCGGATCTGATTATCACAGTTGACTGCGGATGCGTTTCTTGTGCAGAAGTGGAATACGCCGAATCGAAGGGTCTGAAGGTCATCGTCACAGATCATCACAACATTGAAGATACCATAGCGGAGGGTATTGTAATCGACCCCAAAAAGCCGATGAAATACATGTCGGAAAGCGGGAAGGATCCGTATCCCTGCAGGGATCTGGCAGGATGCGGTGTCGCGTTCAAGTTTATACAGGCGCTGCAGAGGACTGCAGATCTTCCCAAAAGCATATTGACAAACGCACTTGATATGGTGGCTGTTGGTACCATTGGAGATATTGTGCCTTTGCGGGATGAAAACAGAACGCTTGTGAAATACGGACTTGCCGCAGCAAACAGCAGACGCAGACAATCTCTTGATCAGCTTGCAAAAGCTATCTCCATTGAAGAGATCACATCATCAAATGTTGCTTTTGCGATTGTGCCTCATATCAATGCGACAGGCCGTATGGCTTCTGCCATGTCAGCTGTGGAACTGTTTAACAGCACTGATGAAGAACAGATCAACGAGAAAGTACAGGAACTGATCCGGTGCAACAGACTGCGAAAACAGATACAGGAAGAAGCATTCAGCCGGTGTACTGAGATGGTGAGAGGCGATGAGAATTTCATCGTTCTGAAAGTTGACGATATGCACGAAGGCATTGCAGGTATTGTGGCAGGCAAGATCAAAGATCATTTTCAGCGCCCTGTGATCATCGTGACACCTTCTGAAGAGAAGGGACGAACGGAAGGAGAAACAAAACTCCTGAAGGGTACTGGGCGAAGCATAGACAATGTGGATATCTATGACGTGCTGAGCAGGCATAGCGAACTGTTTCTGCGTTTTGGAGGTCACAGCAAAGCCTGCGGATTCCTGATGGAGGCTGAAAACCTCAATACGCTTATTGAAAGTGTTAACGGTGATATTGCGGAACAGCTGGATGTTGATCCGGAGTTATTTGCGAAGACGGTGGACATAGACGCAGAGATTTCTCCTGATGATGTGACCGTAGATCTTGCTAAAGAACTTATGAAACTGGCTCCTTTTGGAGAGGGCAATCGGGAACCTGTATTCAAAATGGAGAGTGTAGAGATAAAAAGTGTATCGTATATGGGTTCAGAACAGACCCACGCCCGCTTCAGCGCCTGTCAGTCTGTTTCTTCAGGCGGTATGGATGGCCTCGGAAGAAGATATGCCTATGCGGAGTGCGTCCTGTTCAGAAGGGCACAGGACCTGAAGCCTTTGCTTGAGGGAGGCGGCGTATACGATATTACAGGAAACATCAGCTATCAGGTGTGGAGAGGTCAGGAAAGAGTGCAGTTCATAGTGGATGATATAGAAAGGGTAAGTTGAGGTCTGACATGCAGATAAAAAAGAGAAACTTCATAATGATACTGGTTGGAGTGTTTTTTGCCGGAGCTGTTTTAATGGGAGCGGTGTGTGCAGGTATGATGCATTCACCCGGCACAGCAATCAAATATGATGATAAACTCTCCAAGATTAAAGGCTATATCGATACTTACTATCTCAACGATTATGAAGAACAGGATCTTGTAGAGGGAGCGTATGAAGGATATGTAGCAGGGCTTGGGGACCCGTATTCATCATATATGACCAAAGAGGCGTATGACTCCTGGATGGCATCTGCAACAGGCAATTATTCAGGGGTTGGAATTACATTTTCTGAAAATGAAGATGGTGCATTCGAGGTGATATCCGTCAATCCCGGATCACCTGCAGAAAAAGCAGGAGTCGTCCCAAAGGACCTGATTCTCACAGTTGATGATCAAGCTTATACGGATTCAGATGTAATGGCTTCGGCGATCAGAGGAGAAAAGGGTACGGAAGTCACTCTCCTGATGTATCATGACGGCAAAGAGAAAGAAGTCAGGATGATACGTGATGAAATTAAGCTGGAGAGCGTCACGTGGGAAATGCTCGAAGACAATATCGGTTATATCAAAATCAGTTCTTTTGTAGACAATACAGGCGATGATTTCAATAACGCTTTGGACAATGTTGAAAAGAAGAACGCCGATGGTCTGATTGTCGATCTGAGAAACAACGGTGGCGGTCTCGTGGATGAGTGCGTCAAAGTAGCGGATGAATTTCTGGATCAGGGCGTAGTCTGCTACGTGGAGGACAAGAACGGCAAGACCGAAACCTATGACGCCGCCGACGGCAAGACCAGCATACCAACAGTGGTCCTCATCAATGAATCCTCCGCATCCGCTTCAGAGATTCTGGCCGGTGCCCTCAAGGACAATGGGTTTGACATAGTCGGTACGAAATCCTTCGGTAAAGGCGTTATTCAGACCACACTGGAGATGGACGACGGATCTGCTCTCAAGCTTACTATCATGCAGTATCTTTCACCGGACAAGCACGTCATACATGAAAAGGGTATCAAGCCAACAGTCAAAGTAAAGGATAAAGAAAAAACGAAAGAGGATGAGCAGCTCGAAAAGGCAAAGGATATTCTCGAGTAAATTGTTCTTTAATTGTGCAAAAGCCTCCGTACACTTTCGCATATATTGACTTTACAGTACGAAAGTGCTATAGTGCAGTAAAGGAAAAAAGGAGGTGTCGTTATGGCATATGAATCAAAATTCAAGAGAGATGACATAGATGAACTGTTCAAAGCTGTTCTTCTTCTGGAAGATGAAGAGGATTGCTACAGGTTTTTCGAGGATATCTGCACGATCAATGAGATACATGCCATTGCGCAGCGACTGCAGGTAGCAAAACTGCTCTCTGAGAACAAAACCTATAATGAAATTGAGGGAGTAACCAAAGCATCGACAGCGACGATCAGCAGAATCAATAAATGTCTCGTTTACGGTGCGGACGGTTATAAGAGAATACTTGCAAGGATGAAGGAACAGGAATAGCCAATCCTTAAAAGGTTTACCATCAAGGGGCGTGTCATATATCTGGTCACGCCTTTTTATGTTATAATTTCCATATAATGAAACTGTTCGTGATTTACAATTACAAAACAAAGCATCCTGAATTGAAGGGGAAAGCTCTGACAGACGCTCTGATCAGGGACTGTCTCGGATGCAGTGATGTGAAGATTCGCAGGACGGATAGGGGGAAACCGTATGTGCAGTGGTCCGGTAACGACGGCCGCAGCGATAGATACATCTCCGTATCCCACAGCGAGGGGACTTTCGCACTTCTGGTATCTGACAGGAACGTTGGGCTTGATATTCAGTATTCAAGGGATATCGATACGGACAGAATCGCTTCCAGGTGTTTCGCCGCAGAGGAGGCGGAGTTTTCACAGGAGGATGGTACCGGAAACGGTTTTTTTGAACTTTGGACCCGAAAGGAGGCCTGGAGCAAGTACACAGGAGAAGGCCTCGAACATGTCATGAAAAAGCAGCAGGTGCTTAAACGAGAAGACGTTGCGTTGATTGATCTTCGGCTTGCGGATGGCTGTTACTGCGCTGTCTGTACCGAAAAAGAAGGAGGATGCAAAGCAGATGAAATTCAGATTTCTTATAGAGAATAAAACCGAAAAACAAGGTATTATTGCGGAACACGGCCTTTCCATATATATAGAGGCTCAGGGCAAGAAAATCCTCTTCGATGCAGGAGAAACCAACCTTTTTGCTGCGAATGCCGCAAAGCTGAAAGTGGACCTGAGCGACGTCGATTTTGCTGTGGTGAGCCATGGCCATTCAGATCATACGGGAGGATTCCCGATGTTTCACCAGTTGAACCCGACAGCTCCTGTTTACATCCACAGAAACGCACTGCGGGTTTCATACGGTACGGAGGGGGGACCGCTTGATAAAGGCGGCGTCCTGGATCAGGAGCCGTGCAGCGTAAGGTGGAGTGACAAGGAATTAAAAGAACTGGCGGATCAGCTTCTGTTTACTGACGGCCCTGTTACCATAAATGAAAATATCAAAATCACAGGGACCATTCCATTCGCACCGGATTATAAACCAACAGATTATTTCTACTGCTATGAAGGCGATAAACTGGTACAGGATGATATGTCCCATGAACAGTGTCTTGTAATCAGAGAGCCGGAAGGTCTGTATATTTTCTCGGGATGCAGTCACAGAGGCGCCATCAGCGCACTGAATGCCGGAAAGAGCATGTTCCCTGGTGAGAAAGTCGCTGTCTTCGTTTCGGGCATGCACCTCTACAGCGCGACAAAAGAAGACAGGGAGAGGGTGATCGATGAAATCGCCGGAGAGGATATGGACAAAGTGATGCCTGTACACTGCACAGGCATTGACGCAATCTGTGAGCTCAAATCAAGACTCGGTGAAAAGTGTACTATTGCGACAGCAGGCGATGAGTATCTGGTATGACAATGAACGCACTGGATAAGGCAACAGCATATCTGAACAGGAAACCGCACACTGAAAAGGAAGTCATCGATTATCTGGTCAGAAAGGGATTTGGACAGGAGGATGCCTCTGCAGCTGTCAACAGTCTGAAGGAATACGGATATATCGATGATCTTGCGTATTCTAAGATGTATTATGTGTACGGCTTTGAAAAGGGAAGAGGCACAGATCGCATTAAGAGAGAACTTGTCGGCAAAGGAGTTGATCGTGCTGTCATCGAACAGGCCTATGACGAACTGGAAGACAAACCGGACGAATATGAGGTCGCAGCTGAGATAGCATATCAGATCGTTGAAGAAACCGGTAAAAAACCTTCAGAAATGACATATGAAGAAAAACAGAAACTGCAGGCGAAAATAGTCAGAAGACTTGCTTCCAGAGGTTTCAGCGGCAGCATATGTTACAGTGCGGCCCGCGTATCAGTGAAATGAAACAGCAGTATGAGAGAACAAGCAGAATTATAGGTGAAGAAGGCGTGGAGAAACTGTCTGCACGCGCTGTTCTGGTTTTTGGATGCGGCGGCGTCGGAAGCTACGTGTGTGAAGCTTTGGCGCGTTCAGGAGTCGGCACGATTACCATCGTGGACAGGGATACAGTTGATATCACAAATCTCAACCGTCAGATTCCGGCCCTTCATTCAACCATAGGTAAGCCCAAGGCTGCTGTTATGGCAGACCGGATAAGAGACATCGATCCGGACTGTCACGTGACTGCAAAAGAGTTGTTCTTCCTGCCCGGCGGTGAACCGGATGACATTGATTTTGCTTCATACGATTATGTTGTGGATGCTGTGGATACCGTAGCGGCAAAGATACTGATTATAGAGAGAGCCCGTCAGGCAGGTGTTCCTGTGATTTCTGCGATGGGAACCGGCAATAAGCTGGACGGCGGTGCTTTCAGAATAACGACGATAGATAAAACAAACTACTGTCCCCTCGCCAGAGTCGTGAGAAGAGAACTCAAAAAACGCGGGATAACAGATGTAAAAGTGCTGTATTCTGAAGAGGAACCGCGTTCAAAGGGCGGAAGCATAAGTTTCGTCCCATCCGTTGCCGGGCTTCTCATGGCAGGCGAGGTCGTACGTGATTTATTGAATGCAGAAGGGAAATAACTATGGATTATCGCACAGAACTGATGCAAATGATCGATAAATTCAATATCGAATCAGTGGAGGAATTCAAGGAGGCGGAGATGCGGATCGTCAGGGATTCCAGATTCTCACGCATCCGTAAGAAAAAGGACTATGCCGGGCACATACAGATGCTCAGGACCGTTAAGAATAAAGCCAAAAAAATCGATCCGAAGGCTATAAAGATCCCCGAAAGCGATGAGGAGACCCAGGCGCTTCGCAAGGCATTTGAGAGATGCCTTGTCAATTTCAGCGCCGTCTGCGACGGTTATGTGCAGCTGCAGCTGATGCTCAAGGAAAAATCAGAAGGTGCGAGCATCGGGTATACCGAGTATAAAACACTGAATAACAAAGTCAGATCCATCCGGTCGGATTTTAACGAAAAAATGCGTGATATGGATATTCTGTATTCGGATTTTGTCGAATACTCCAAAGGGGACGATACAGAAGATCTGATGGGACTGGAGTATAAAACTTACGATCAGATATAAAGAGGAGAAAGGGAAGCGAGATGGATGCAGTACTGGTAGCGGTCATAATCTCTTCCGTTGTGGTAATAGCGGTCCTGGTGATCGTGCTGATTATGATGAGAAACGCTGTTGCAGGACTGGGAGACAGGGTGAATGAAAGTCAGAGAGCATCAGGTGCTGTTATTAATCAGCAGCTCAACGAGGCAATGGCACAGATCAACCGCAATATGGGAGAGATGAGGAATCTGTCTTCAGGCGTTGATGATCTGCGCCGTCTTATGACCAACGTCAAGACAAGGGGTATCGTCGGTGAAGTACAGCTTGGAGCAATTCTTGAGGAAATACTGTCGCCGCGCCAATTTGAGGAAAATGTCGCAGTTAAGGGGGACAGCGCCAGAGTCGAATACGCCGTAAAATTTCCTTCTGAAGATGGGGGATCCGTATATCTTCCTATCGATTCAAAATTTCCGGGAGACGCCTACATGGAACTTCTTGACGCCTATGATACGGGTGACAGAAGTATGATTACCGCCGCAACGGATCATCTCAGGAGAGCGGTGATCAAATCCGCGAAAGATATTCGGTCGAAATACATTTATCCCCCGTACACCACAGAATTCGCCATCATGTTCCTGCCTTTTGAGGGGCTCTATGCTGAAGTTCTCAGGCTTGATCTCGTTGATCTTCTTCAGAGAGAATACAGAGTCAGCATAGCCGGACCCACTACCATGGCTGCTATTCTGAACAGTTTCCAGCTTGGATTCAGATCGCTTGCTCTGCAGCAGAGTTCGGGGGAAGTGTGGGATACACTCGAAAAAGTGAGAACTGAATTCGGCAAGTTCAACGATGTTCTGGAAGATACACAGCACAGACTGGATCAGGCACAGAAAGATCTCGAGTCTCTCGTAGGAGTGAGAACGAGGAGCATACAGAGGAGTCTGGATAAAGTATCCGATTATACAGATGATTAATGGAGTTTATTACTTAAAATGAGCATATTTGCCATAGCGGACCTGCACCTTTCTTTTGCGCCGGGAAGTGACAAGCCGATGGATATATTCGGCTCCAGATGGAAGAATCATCCGGCGAGAATCAAAGAAAACTGGTGCGGTACTGTAACTGAAAATGATACCGTCGTGATTGCGGGAGATATATCCTGGGGGCTGAAGCTGGAAGAGGCTGTTTATGATCTGGATTGGATCGATGCGCTTCCCGGTCATAAAATTCTCCTCAAAGGCAATCATGATCTCTGGTGGTCCGGAATCAACAGACTCAACAGCATGTATAAATCCATCACGTTTCTCCAGAATGACGCATGCCGGGTGGCGGTAAGTGATGACAGGGAAATCTGGATCTGCGGAAGCAGAGGGTGGATCACCCCTGATGATGACGACTTTACCGAAGCCGATGACAAGATCTACAAGCGGGAAGCACTTCGGCTAAGGGCCTCGCTGGAATACGCTAAAAACGCTGCAAAGGCATCAGCAGTCTCAGGAGTGAATGCAGAGATGGTCGGTTTTCTTCATTTTCCGCCTGTTGCAAAGCCCGGCCGGTTTTCAGAATTTATGCAGGCTTTTGAAGATTTTGCAGTAAAAGAAGTATATTACGGCCACATACACGGCGAGGACGGTTTCAAGAACGCTGTGCAGGGGACATATTACGGAACTGAATACAATCTCATATCTGCAGATTACTTAAACTGCAGATTGCTGAAGATACGATAACTGAAGATAATTTGAAAGCAGGCAGGTGATAACAATGAGAACCACAATTATCGTGATGGATTCGCTCGGCGTCGGAGAACTTCCTGACGCGGGTTCTTATGGAGACGAAGGGGTGAATACCCTCGGGCATATACTTGACCGTTATCCACTGGACATACCGAACCTCAGAAGGCTTGGGCTCGGTAATATCGAGCGTCCCGAAGACCCATCCGGCAGGGTGGCCGGCGGGAGGCTGGCTGTCGCAGCCCCTGAAGGCGCCTTCTGTCGTCTCGCGGAACAATCCGCCGGGAAAGACACCATTACGGGGCACTGGGAAATCGCCGGAATCAAAACCAAAGTGCCGTTCAAGACTTATCACGACGGGTTCCCGAAAGAACTTATGGATGAGTTTGTGAAGCGAACAGGGCATGAATATATCGGAAACTATTCCGGCTCCGGAACTGAGATCATCGAGGTGCTCGGCGACGAACATGAAAGAACAGGCAAGGTTATCGTCTACACCTCTGCAGACAGCGTATTTCAGATTGCGGCGAACACGGATGTGGTTCCGCTGGAAGAACTGTACCGCATCTGCGAAATAACACGCGGCCTTCTGGTGGGCAAATACGCCTGCGGACGTGTGATAGCCCGTCCATATATCAAGGGACCAGACGGTAAACGGGTCCGTACGGCGGATAGGCACGATTACGCGCCTTCTCCTCCTGAAGATACGATGCTCGATATTGTCAGCAGCGCGGGTCAGACCGTATATTCCATCGGCAAGATCAGAGATATATTTAACGGCAAAGGCATTACGGAGGCCGTTCATACGGAAAGCAATGACGATGGTGTTACAAAGACTATCGAAGCTCTGAACAAGGACTTTAACGGACTGATTTTCACCAATCTTGTTGATTTTGATTCCAAGTACGGACACAGGCGCGATCCGGAGGGTTACGGCAGAGCGATTGAAGACTTCGACAGGAGACTTCCTGAAATAGAAGCCTCTATGAAAGACGATGATATCCTTATCATTACTTCAGACCATGGAAATGACCCCATTCACACAGGATTTGATCACACAAGGGAATATATTTTCTGTCTTACAACCGGCAATTGCATACGAAAGGGTATAGATATCGGGACGCGGGGCGCTTTTGCAGATATAGGAGCGACAGTAACTGAGTATCTGACAGGAAGAAAGAACGCCACTGCTATCGGTGACAGTTTTCTTGATCTTATCCGTATTTAAGCGCTGGAAGCTATACCTCCGGCATTGTTTACATAAACAAATTTTAATAAACAAAAGCTCTGTGGACATTGAAGAACAGGGCTTTTTTTTATAAAATTAAAGTGTGTAAGAGTCGTTATCGGGAGGAGTATTATGAGAAAGAAAATCATATGCTGCGCCTTATCCGCCATGCTCATTCTCACATTTATACCGCAGATTACATTCGCGGTCGAGGATGCAGTGGAAATGGCTGAAGGGGAGGAGATAACAACAGATGCCCAGGCTGATTCCGCAGAGGAGGAATCCTTGGAGTCCGAATCCGCGGAGGAGGAAGAGATTCTGCCGACGGAAGCTGTGCAGGAGGAGCCTGCAGCAGATGACGGCGCAGAGCAGGAGGAAGCTGCTGAAACTGCAGAAGACGCAGTATACGCTGAGTCCGGAGTCATTACCGGGTTTGCTCCCCTTGAAACAAGTGAATACTGGTACGAAGGGAATCCCGATGAGAGCGATCTTACTCTCAATCTTCCTGATTCCCTGAGTGTGTATCTCGACGGAAGTGATCAGCTCAGTGATATCGAGGTGAGCTGGGAGGCAGTCGAAGATTTTGATGATACCGATTTCTATTTCTATTCCATGAAACCTGTCTGGGATGAAGATATCGTTCTTTCCGATGCCCTCAGTGAGGCCGCGGATGTTCCGTGGATTACAGTCTATAAACAGGAGCCATCCAATTATGAGGTTGAGCCTGTCCAGACAGAGGAAGAGATTGAACCGATTTATACTGAAGAAGAGGGTCCGGTGGATCCTGATCCGGATATTACAGTAGATTCTGCTGCAGGAACTCTCAAGGCGTTAGCGCTTGATACCGCAGAGGATATTGTCGACTCAGTCACAGAAGATGCCTATGCAGATACAGCTAAGAATACAGCTGCAATCTACAAATACCTTACAGGCACGATGGGCCTCAATAAAGCTGCTGCATGCGGCGTCATGATCAACATCAATGCGGAGAGCGGGATGAGTCCGATCAATCTCCAGAACACATACAACTCCAGATTCGGGCTTTCCGATTCAGCATATACTAAGGCGGTTGACAGAGGAAAAGGAAGTTACAGAACAAGCGGCGGCAGATCACAGAACTTTAAGACCGACAGCGGCGGTTACGGACTGTGCCAGTGGACATCATCCGGAAGAAAGTCAAATCTACTTAAACGGGCCCTGTCGCAGGGGAAGTCAATCGGAGACATCAATATGCAGCTTGGATTCCTGGATACAGAGCTCCAGGGGTACAAATCAGTGTATACCACGCTGAAAGGCGTTCCTAATAACGCCGCCGGTGCATATATCGCTGCAGCTGAATTCTGTCTTGCATTCGAGATCCCTGCAAATACCGTAAACACAGCGGCATCAAGAGCAAGAAACTGTCTGTCCAACTACTGGAAGACTTACAGCGGATCATCCGCAAGCGCTACCGGAACATCATTCGTTTCCCTTTGCGGTTATTCATATCCTTTGGCGATAAAAAAAGGAAAGGGTATCGATATCACGGGTTATGCGGTTTCAAATTACAGAATTACATCCGTGACAGGTAAAATCATAAACAGCAGCGGAAAAGCAGTTTACTCCAAAACTCTCAAGCCTGGGACGACAGCCTATAAACTGAGCCATCTGGATGGAGCTATGAAATTCGGCAGTCTGGGAACGGGAACATATACGTATAAAATTACCGCAAAGGATTCTCATGGAAAATTCGTAACGGCATCCCACAAATTCAAGGTCTCCACTTCAGGTTCAACAAGCAAGACACTTGGGTTTATGGCGAACAGTTCAGTAGCCGATCCAGCGCAGTCTTCCGCGGCTCCAAGCACACAGACTGCTGCAAGCTCGGCACCTGCAAAAGTCAAACAGGCTTATCCGGGTCCTTTCCCGAAAATCCCGAAGCGGGGATATTTCAAGAAAGGGGATAAAGGGAAGCAGGTCAAGAGACTTCAGAAATTCCTCAAATGGTACGGATACAAAGTAAAAGTAACCGGTACATATAAGACTAAGACTTATAAAGCCGTAAAGAAGTTCCAGAAGTCGATGGGGATTAAAGCTACCGGCCGTTTTGGCAAAAAGAGTTTAGCCAAGGCTAAAAAAGTGAAGAAGTAATATTAACTTATCTGGAATTAAATAGTCGTTGAAGTTCAGCGGGATTTCGGTTATACTGAATCCCGCTGAGATATTTCTGCAGATAAGAAGAATCAGATGGAAGCGTATCGAAGTGGTCATAACGAGCCGCACTCGAAATGCGGTTGTCCTCCGGGGCACGTGGGTTCGAATCCCACCGCTTCC
>CACYBO010000114.1 GCA_902772685.1 uncultured Eubacteriales bacterium
ATCAGACCTGACATCTATAAGTTCAGGACATTTGGAGAATTTGCGGAAAACTTTGAGATTGGAGAAAGAGACCTCGTCCTTACGACGAGGCTTCTTAAGGAGAAGTACATCGATCCGGTCCTGCCGGACGCGAACTGTCTCGTGCAGGAGGATTTCGGCGAAGGGGAACCGACTGAGGAGATGATCGAAAAGATGCTCCCTGCGGCGGATTACGATTCCTATGACCGGGTCATCGCAATCGGCGGCGGAACCATTATGGATATCGGAAAGATTTTCTCCGTACGCCGCACAGGCAGCGTGAACGATCTGTTCTTCCGGCGCGCGGAACTGTTCCGCGACAAGGAACTGATCTGCGTTCCGACTACCTGCGGAACAGGGTCTGAGGTAACCATGACCTCAGTCGCCATCGTGCGCGAACCGTCGGGCGGCACCACCAAACTCGGTCTTCTGGATGAGAAGATCATCGCAGATACGGCAGTTCTCATCCCGCAGTTTCTCGAGGACATCCCACACAAGCCGATGGCGGAGTCGCTCATCGACGCCCTGATCCACGCTGCGGAATCCTATCTTTCACCTGACCGCGCCACCATGACGACGGATACATTCGCAGAGAAAGCGATACGGACGATTCTCACAGCGATGAGCGCCTACAGCAAAGGCGTCGACATACGCCGGGAGTATGCAGATGAGATGCTGACTGCCGCCTGCTATGCAGGTATCGCGTTCCTCTCCGCAGGATGCGGACTCGTCCATGGAATGTCATATCCGCTCAGCGGCAAATACTTCGTCACGCACGGCGCAGCCAACTATGTGTTCTTCGACGCGGTCCTGAAGTACTACGATGCACATGACCCGGCCGGCAAGATCAGCAGGTTCCGGGCGATGATTGCAGACGCTTTGGGATGTGACGAATCCGATGCAATTCAGGCACTGGCAGACACCGAAAACGCTCTCATCAAGGTCAAAACCATGAGCGAATACGGCGCAGTGCCATCCGATGTCGATGTGTTCACAGATTCTGTGTTTGCCAATCAGATGCGTCTCGTGAACAACGCCTGCGTGCCGGTCGGTCCGGAGGAAGTCCGCGAGATCTACAGGCAGGTTCTGTAGCGGACAGTGATTTGATATGATTACAGAAGAGACGTTTTACAGATGCAGGCCGGACTTCAGAAAGCTTGAAGCCTTTGGCTTTCAGAGGGAGAAGGGGACCCTGCGATACGGGGAACTATTGCCCGACGGGCAGTTCCGCGCGGAGCTTGAAGTAACAGCAGAAGGCGAAGTCCGCGGCAAAGTCATCGATCAGGATACGGGGGAAGAATACCTGCCGATCAGAATCGAAGGACAAATCGGCGGTTTCGTCGGCAAGGTCAGGGAGATGTACCTGGCCTTTTTGGAACACATCAAAGAGGAGTGTTTCATTCCCGTCAGTTTTATCTTCAGCCAGTCAAACAGAATAGAAGCCGGGATCCACAGAGAGTATGATGTCCTGGCTGAGTTTCCGTGGGAAAAATATCCGGGAAACGGCACTTTCAAATGCAATGAGAACGGCAAGTGGTTCGCGGCGATCCTCACGGTTGACTTCGGGAAACTTGGGATTCCGGGTGAGCACGATGAGGATGAGACCGTCGAGGTGGTGAACCTCAAGGCGGACAGCGTTGAAATACCGGAACTGATCAAACAGCCGGGCGTCTGCCCGGCCTGGCACATGAATAAAAAACACTGGATCAGCGTGATTCTCGATGACACGCTGTCTGATGATGAGGTCTTCGGATTCATCCGGAAGAGCCATGACCTCGTCGCCGGGAGCAAAGCCGCGAAAGTCCGCGGGACCGGTGCCTGGATGATTCCTTCCAATCCTGCCATCTACGATGTGGACGCAGGATTCCGGGCCGGCGGGGGCGAGATCGAATGGCATCAGCATAACAACATCAATGCGGGGGATGAAGTCTACATCTATTCTTCCGCACCTTATTCTGCCCTGATGTACCGCTGCGAAGTCGTCGCCGCGGATCTCATGTATCATGGAATGTTCAAGGAGAGCAAAGGATATGAAAAGTCGATGCGGATCCGTCTCATCGAGAAATTCCCGCCTGACAAGTTTCCGCTCTCATTCATCAAAGCCCACGGAGGGTCCGTCGTGCGAAGCGCCCGAACTATGCCCGAGGAACTCATCAAAGCGGTTCACGCGGAGCTTTGAGGCTTTTCGTGCGGTACTTTAGCCCAGCACTTTCCGTATGACGTTCATGGCGTTGTCCCAGGCGATAGCCTGCTGTTCCGCCTCGGTAAAGCCCTCCTCAGCGAGAGCACTGATCAGATTCTGCGATTCGCCGGCGTTCATGATGCCGGGAGTTCCGTCGTTTTCATCAAAGTAATCACAGAAATCAAAACCGCATGCCACATGTTCCGTTCCGACCAGATCCGCTATGTAGCGGGCGTGGCGGGCCATGTCTTTTACAGTTGCCGTCTCCATGTCTTCACAGAGAAATCCCTTCCAGGTGTTCAGACCGATCACCCCGCCGCGGCCGGCGATAGCGCGGATCTGATCATCTTTCAGATTGCGCGGCGCATTGCAAAGGCTCCAGGCGTTGGAATGGGAGGCGATGACAGGACAGCTCGTCTGTTCCATGATATCCCAGAACGTTTTCTCGCTGGCGTGGGAGACGTCGATCAGCATGCGGAGTTCCTCCATGCGCTGTATTGCCTTTGCTCCGAGATCCGTCAGTCCGAAATCCTCATCGGCAAATTCAACCCCTGCAGCGAACTCGTTATCATCATTCCAGGTGAGCATGCCGTGGCGGAAGCCCAGATCATACATGACATCGACCATGCCGAGTTCGCCGTGAAAACCGTAGAAACCCTCCAGACCAAGAAGAACAGGAATCTTTCCCGCGGACCGGATGCGGTCGATATCCTCCGCGGAACGCGCGACTTCTACGGCGGAAGTGCTTTTGAATTCCTCAAAAGATCTGGCGAGCACGCGGATCATCGTTTCCTGGGCGGAACCCGGCGGCTCCGGGAAATACTCCGAGAGTTCCTGAAAATCATTGGTCATCCAAAGGGCGTAGATCATGGCGCCGATCTGTCCCTGTTCGTACTGCGGCAGATGGTGTTTGCGCAGCACATCAGTTTCGCCTTCGTACATGCGGTTGGCGATATCCATCATCGTATCGGTATGTAAGTCAAAAATCTTCATTTCAGGTCTCCCTCCGTCACTATACTTTATCTGACAACAATATATCATGCTTTTGCACCGATGTGCCATGCTTTTGTTCCGGTGCTCCTTTATTAATCTTTTGTGCAGTTTGACAGGAAGTGTTATAATGATTCGGCAGATTTTTTAAGACAAACAGATACAACTGATATCATATTTAACAACTTATAGTTTTCGGAGGAACGAAATGAGCAAAGTAAAAGAGTTTATGAAGCGCAAGGACATTGAGATATCCCTCAAGAGATACGGAATAGACGCGCTCGGTGCGATGGCCCAGGGTCTGTTCTGCTCCTTGCTCGTGGGAACGATCCTGAACACAATCGGGACGCAGTTCAATATCGGCTTTCTCACAAAGGCCGTCGCGACAGTAGGAGAGACTTCCTACACAGTCGGAGGCATTGCAATGGCCATGTGCGGACCGGCAATGGCTGTGGCGATAGGCTACGCGCTCAAGTGCCCGCCGCTGGTGCTGTTCTCCATGATTTCTGTTGGTTTTGCAGCAAACACCCTGGGAGGGGCGGGCGGCCCGCTGTCCGTTCTCTTCATTGCGATCATCGCAGCTGAAATAGGAAAGGCGGTCTCAAAAGAGACAAAAATAGATATTCTCGTCACCCCGATCGTGACAATCGGCGCGGGCGTGTTCCTGTCCTGGCTCATCGCGCCTCCTATCGGCGCCGCGGCCATGTATATAGGAAATCTCATCATGTGGGCGACTGAGCTGCAGCCGTTCCTCATGGGTATCATCGTCGCCGTTGTGGTCGGTATGTGCCTCACACTGCCGATTTCATCTGCAGCAATCTGCGCGGCCTTCGGTCTGACGGGACTCGCAGGAGGAGCCGCAGTAGCAGGATGCTGCGCACAGATGGTCGGCTTTGCAGCGATCTCCTTCAGGGAGAACAGATGGGGCGGTCTCATCTCGCAGGGCATTGGAACATCCATGCTTCAGATGGGCAACATCGTCCGCAATCCGCGTGTCTGGATCGCACCAACGCTGGCAGCCGCAGTCACCGGTCCGATTGCTACATGTCTCTTCAAGATGGAGATGAACGGCGCACCGATTTCATCCGGTATGGGAACCTGCGGACTCGTCGGCCAGATCGGCGTCTACACCGGCTGGGTCGCAGAGATCGAAGCAGGGACCAGAGAAGCCATTACAGCATTTGACTGGACCGGCCTTATCCTGATTTCGTTCGTTCTGCCTGCAATACTCGCCCTTATCTTCCACGCCGGCGTACGCAAACTCGGCTGGGTCAAGGACGGCGACCTGAAGATATAGTTCATGACATCATGAGCCGTAACACAGAGGAGGAGGACACATTATGAAAAAAGCCCTGGCAATCATAATCACGGTCATCGTCGCCCTGGGTATAGGCTTTGCGGGCGGCTATCAGTTTGCGCAGAATCATGCTGATAAACCCGACAGTGATACGATAGAAGAGAAGATACTGGAAATTTCGGAACTTGCCACATTTGAATATGATTACACGGATCAGGGGAAACTGCCGAAGAGTTCGAAGAAGATCCTTGGTTTTGACATCCCCCTGACGTCCAAGGAGATGGTGATTAAGTACAGTGGCGTCATCAAGATGGGTCCCGCCCTGAAGGACAACATGAAGGTCGCGCTGAATGAGGGGGCGAATAAAGTCACCATCACGATTCCGCACAGCGAGATCCTCAGCCACGAGATCGACGAAAACTCGATCGAGGTTGTCTATGTCAAAAACGGCGTTTTCAATTCCGTCACTCCGAAAGACACCAACAAGCTCCGTAAAGACATGAAAGCCCAAAAGGAAAAGAGCATCAAGAAGAGCGACTTCCTTGAGCTGGCAGACGAGAAAGCCATCGAACAGATCACATCATTCATGAACACCGTCTATCCGGATCTGGAGACGGAAGTTGTGGTCGAAGAATAAGCCGGGCAACACAGATTTGTTGACAATGGCGCTCCGGAAGAGTGTGTTTCAATCGCCGGTTCCGCAGTTTTTGCGGTGAAACAGGTCTTGTTACCGCAAAAGCAGCGATGTTCGATATTGACTCATTCCCATATCATATACGCAAGAGAGGTAGTTAGTGATTAAACGCAAGGGGGTGAGGACAATGAAGAAGTTACTGATTATGATTGGAATCATCTGTTACTGCATATCGCCGGATCTGTTCTACGGCCCGATCGACGATGCGATCGTTGCCCTCGGCGGCATGGCGTACACACTGGCATCCGCCAGAGCCGGAGTACCGAAGTCCATGAAGACAGAACAGTACGATTATTACGATCAGACATACGAGTAAGAAATCACAGGAAGGATAATGAAAGGGGCCGTTGCTTTGCAGCAGCGGCCCCTGTTTGATTGCGCCGGAAGAGCTGAATCGACGCTATGGCCAACCCGTTAAGTATTTTTGCTTGACAGACTCCCGGCAGGAGGTTATACTACCAAGGTGTCAAGCGAAAGGACTTGTCAGTGATGAAATACGACGATATTACAAGACAAAGTCTGCTCTATGACTTCTACGGAGAACTTCTGACGGAGCGCCAGAAGGAGGTCATGGAACTGTATAACGAAGAGAACCTGAGTCTGGCGGAGATCGCCGAGGAGTTCGGCATCAGCAGGCAGGGCGTACACGACGCGCTGCACAAGGCGCAGAAGGCTCTGGAGGATTATGAGAGCAAGCTTGGACTTGTAGAGCGTTTCAGCGCTACGAGGCAGGCCATACAGAATATAAGCGAAGAGATCGATAACACCATAAGAATGACAGCTGCGCAGACAGAAGGCGCGGGGACGGACGGAACTGTGACCGGAAATCTCATGCACATAAGGCGTGAGATCGAGCAGCTGGAGATCTAAGCGGCATACCGGCCGTACATACATAAAGGAGATAACAAATTGGCATTTGAGGGATTATCGGACAAACTGCAGGGTGTCTTCAAGGGACTCAAAGGCAAGGGAAGTCTGACGGAAGCGGATATCAACGCAGCGATGAGGGAAGTCAAGCTGGCTCTCCTCGAGGCGGACGTCAACTTCAAGGTGGTCAAGGAATTCGTAGCTGACGTCAAAGAGAAGGCTCTTGGCGAAGAGGTGATGAAGAGCCTGACCCCGGCCCAGCAGGTCATCAAGATCGTAAATGACGAGCTCGTCGATTTGATGGGCGGAGCGAGCAGCAAACTGACTTACTCACCGAAGGGATTCACCGTCTACATGATGGTAGGTCTGCAGGGTACAGGTAAGACGACCACCTGCGGAAAGCTGGCCAAGTGGCTCAAGAAGAACGGCAAGAAGCCTATGCTCTGCGCGTGCGACATCTACAGGCCGGCGGCTATCGACCAGCTGGAAGTTGTTGGCCAGAG
>CACYBO010000115.1 GCA_902772685.1 uncultured Eubacteriales bacterium
ACAGAACCGTGTCTGTCCCGGTGCAGGATGTTGAGCTTTGTGATGGCCTCTTCGACTTTTCTCTCAGCCGCCCCGTCATCCCGGTCGCCCTGCTTTTGCGCAAAGGCAACCTGGACTTTGTTGATTCCTTCCCGGATGGATTCCAGATCTCGCTCGATCACGGTCTTGCCGTCGTCGATGATTCCGACATAGTCGCAGATTGACTCCAGATCGCGCAGGTTGTGGGAAGAAACCAGAACCGTCATCTCGCGCTGAGCGACGTCATCTACGATCTGCTTCCAGACAAGTTTCCTGATGATCGGATCGAGGCCGTCGATCGGCTCGTCCAGCAGCAGGTACTCCGGCGTGCTCGCTAGTGTCAGCGCGATGGCCGCCTGCTTTTTCATTCCCTTTGAAAAGCCCTTCAGCTGCGCTGATTCGTCCAGTCTGAAGAGCCGCGTCAGCTCATGCAGCCTTTCCTCGTTGAAACTGTTGTACATCCCGTTATAGATTTTGCTCATGTCCTTGATGGAATACCCCTTCGGGAAATACAACTCGTCAGGCACAAGCCCGATCCTCTGCTTAAGCGCAGTGTTCTCCATTACCGGCTCGCCGTCGAAAAGAATTTCGCCTTCGTCAGGTTTCAGTATTCCGGCCATGTGTTTGATCAGAGTCGTCTTGCCTGCGCCGTTCGTTCCGACAAGACCATAGATTGACGCTCTGTTTATCGTCAGATTGACCCCGTCAAGGGCCTGCGTCTTGTCGAATTTCTTGTGCAGATTCCTGACATTTATCATAAGTACCCCTCCTTTGTGTCTTCCGCAAACGGATCAGCGGCGATGTCCGATACCATTTGCTGAATCTCCTCCGCAGGAACTCCAATAAAGCTGAGCTCCTGCACGCTGTTTCTGATATCCGCGCAGATTTTTCTGACTGCCTGCGGATCGATCCGGGAATCCTGTCTCGGACTGACGAATGTACCCCTGCCTTTGACCTTGTAGATGAACCCTTCCCGTTCCAGCTCCTTGAAAGCCTTCTGAACAGTATTCGGATTCACGGTCAGGGTCCGTGACAGTTCCCTTATGGATGGGAGCTCGCTGTCCTCCGGCAGCACACCCCGTATGATCAGCTCTTTAATGTTGTCGATGATCTGTTCGTAGATCGACTGCTGACTCCTTAAGTTGATCTGAAACATTATCCTCCCCTCTCTTCTGAAATCTCTTATTGATTTCCCAATCATTGCACGGATCGTTTGCCGACCAGTGTTCTTCGTGAACTAAGTGTACTATATTAAGTAGTACACTGTCAAGTACTATTCTCCCCTGCGTTTTTTCTGCAATATAAAAGACGCTCTCGGTGAGAGCGTCAGTTGATCAGCTGTTATTTCTGTTCCTTTGATTGTTTCTCCTGCTGCTTCCGTTCCTTATACTCCTTGTTTGTTTCGAGACCGCTTACGGTTCCGGCGCCTGTTTTGAACAAGTTATCGTCGGGGTTACTGTCCCCGCTGAAACTTTGCTGCAATGTGAGTTTCTTGATTTTGCTTCTGTCCTGCGCCCACTTGACTGACAATGCTGCTACGGCACAAAGTGCCAGCAATACAATAATCGTTATCACTGCTTTCATTTCATTTTCCTCTTTTCCGGTCTGTATACTTTGCTGTCTTTTAAGTGTATTGTATCACTATCAAACGCCACATCAAAGGTTTCTGTTTGTGATATATTCACGTTTTGCTTATAATTGACGGAGAAGACTGATAGTCAGGCATGAGAGCAGATGTGCAGAGTGGAGGCTGGAATATGAAGTGGAAAACACCGGAACCGAGAGAATACTACAGCAAATACAACAGGATCGGCGTCAGCAATGACTGCGGCTGGTTTGAATGCTATGAACTGCCCGGTGAAGTGGTCGCTGTCTGCGAACCGCAGCACCTGCAGGAAGTCAACGCGTTTCTGATATTCGGGGATGAAAAAGCGCTCCTGCTCGATACAGGCATGGGCATTTTTGATATAAGGCCTTTGATCAAAGAACTGTGCTCCCGTGAGGACACTGCAAAAGCAAAAGCCCCCGGTTCGTATTTCGATTCTCTTCAGGTCGTCAACTGCCACTGCCACTTTGATCATGCGGGCGGCAACTGGGCATTTGACGAAATCCTGGCAGTTGATGTTCCGATTGTGCGCAGACAGTCCCAAGCCGGCGTTGCCCATGAACCGCTTTCCAACCAGACTGATGAAGATATGTTCCTCTACGATTATCCTGAGGACTTTCAGCCAGAGGAATACTGTGTGAAGCCATACCGGTTCAGGCCGTGCGAAGACGGCCATATCTTCAGACTTGGCGGCAGAGATGTTGAATTCATTACGACGCCGGGTCACACGGAGGATCACGCAATGCTCTACGACCACAAGCACGGCATCCTCTTCGCGGGAGACATGATCTACTTTGGAGCGATCTACGTTCAGTTCGACAACGACATCCTCGGACATTCCGATATAGAACAGTACATTGATTCATTAAAAAAGATCAGGACGAGATGCCCTGATCTTAAATCCGTATATGTTTCGCATAATGATTTCATCACCGACAGCAGCGCCATCACTCTGATTGGCAGCGCTCTTCGCCGGGTTGCGGACGGCACCGCCTGCGGCACTCCTCTTCATGATGAAAAGTACGGCTATTACATGGATCCGCCCACTATGCGTGAGTACACGTTCGATGGTTTCTCCATAGTCGCCGGTTTCTAGCCGATGACGTTCTTGATCATGTCGATAACGGTTCCGTCTCTGTACTCTACTACGCCGACGATATCATTGCCGAATTCCGGTGGCTTTGGTTTACCTGTAATGGAGTAAGCCTTGTCCCTGAGTTCCGTGATGTCGCATACAGGAAGCCCTGCCTTGACCAACTCTGCCTTGAGCATAGGATTGTCCGGATTGACGGCGATTCCTCTCTCAGTTACGACTACGTCAACACTTGATCCAGGTGTGCAGATCGTCATGACCTCATCGACGACGATAGGAATCCTCTTTCTCGTCAGCGGACATACAACGATGGCCAGCTTGGCTCCGGCTGCTGTATCAGGGTGTCCTCCGAGAGCTCCCATGATGTAGCCGTTCGACGCAGTCAGTACGTTG
>CACYBO010000116.1 GCA_902772685.1 uncultured Eubacteriales bacterium
GCAGCGAATGCTCATGCAGGCCTCGATCGGTTCAAGCAGGATATCCGCAGACCATTCTGCGGCCTGCGATTCGGGCAGACCGTTTTGATCAAACTCTTCAAGCAGAGCATCCTGCGCCTCTTCGGACAAATACACGCTTATCATTTTTTCATCTCTTTTCGTCGTCAATATAGAAGGAGGGGCAAGGAACCGATCAATTTGGTTTCTTGAACCCCTCCTGAGCCTTTATTCTGTTTTCAATTATATCACGTGCCTCGACATATGCAACAATTTTTTGCGTAGAGCTGTCACATAATTACAGCAACTTGACGAGCCTTGGCTCAAGAATTCAGTTTCGCTTCTAACTCGACAAACAGGACCGCTTGTTTTGCATGGCGGCTGCGCTTGGAAATGGGTTCCACGAAGCTTACTTTTGCCTGCCTAAATTGTAAAGCGCCAGCGTCGTATAGAGGTGCCATAGCATTGCATAATTCTGCGGGCATGTGTCCCAGACTCTTTCCTTTTTCTGTTAGCAGTGTAAAGTTGTTGGTGTTAAACGGGTTCTCTTTATCGCGCACAACTTGGACGGAATCACCTGTCCGTACATGCTCAATCAGCTCAGTGCGGCCATCATAGCGCGTTCCCCGGGCATCGAATCGAAGAAGCAAGTTACCGGTCTTGGCATCATACTGACCTTCGGATTGGTCCAGATATTCCATCATACCCGGTTCAAAATAGTCAGGACCAACGGCTTTAGAGAGATCCAAGCGGTGATGCAGTTTCTCCAACTCGCTCACAAGTTGCAGCACCTGCTGAGAATATTCGTTCATTGCCAGCCCTCCCTGCTTTCTTCAAGTTCCCGATAAAAGAGGTCGCTATTTGCATACAACCGATCCTGTATTTGATCATAATAGACCTCACCGCCACGCAATTTGTAAATCAGATCCGAACGATCGTCGACCTGACAACCGTAGGTGCGGTTGAGCGTTTCCATTAAATCACGTACATCAATGCTGCCAACTGCATGGATATACTGTTCCAGAAAAGAGCGAATCGTTATGTCCGACTTATCTTTACAGAAAATCAGGCAGTTAAAAACTCTTCCAAATGAAAAGCGTCCATCAGACAACAGCAGATTGCCATAAAAATAATCTGTATAGCCAAGGTAGAATAGATCAGATACAAAACCGTCTTCACGCAAGGCATGGATTGAGAAGAAAGTGCCGCTTTCAGCAAATTCATAGACTTCCTGACAAAAGTGGCGGATATCTTCCTGCCGAATACCTTTTCTTGCCAATTGTCGGAAATTGAGAAGCTTATTTGGCTCATACTCAATTACAGTAAGATCTCGTTTGAGTTCCAACAGCTTTTGAGAGAACATGACTACTCGACTAAAGCGAGCCCTCAGTTGGGTAATATCGATCACATCCTGTGATGTCAACAGTTCCTCAAAGTATTGCTCCAGAGATGGATGATTCTGCAGGACATAGTTAGAAAGGACAAGAAACCCCATGCTCTTGAGAGAATAGACGTTCAACTCTTCAGGATCGGCTTGCGGGAAAAGCTGTGTATACAGGGCGTGCAGCTCGTCCATATAGTAGAAATCCTCTGTAAGAGCATCTTTTAGCATACGTTGCCTTTCCAGGGGCATGGGCTTTGTATCCACACGAAAAGTACCCATGTGATTATAATCGCTAAAGGGTGGTAGATAGGAGCCCTGAATCGTGGCGATATCGTAACCGTATTCCTGATGCAGCAAGCGGCAAAGGTCCCCAGCCGTAATAGGTGAATTAGCCCGAATAAGGTTCATAATTGCAAGATCACGATCAAAAATACCAAATCTCAGCATAGGCATTTTTGAAAATCGAAGATCGTGATATTTATTTTCCGGAATGATTTTCCGCAGCAGATTATGAAGTTCATAGCAGTCCCGGATATCGTATTTTTCCATGAGCTCCGGATAATTTTCTATAAACTTCTGTGTGGAGATTTCTGTGTTCTCATAGCTGTCCAGTTCCAGTGTGTCCAATAACTCTGTATAGTCGTGGCCATCAATGTCATAATACCGCAGCTGTTCATTCTGTTTCCATAATACGCAGCTTTTGTCTTCTGAAAGACGGTTGCGCCGTGTTGTGCGCACAGCTTCCGTCAAATAGATGTCCTCATCATAGGGGATGTCCTGTTGCTCCAGAAAGCTGTTATACAGAGCACAGAATTCTGCAAAGCTGACCGTATCCCGGCAATACTTTTTCAAAACGATAAGTTCCAGCTCTGCACGCCGCTTCTCGATCCATATACCGTCAACAAACAGCCGATCACGGTTCAAGTAGGTTTTAATCTTCAATCGCAGACCTGCATCCAGCTTTGAGTCTTCAAGCGCTTGGTTAAGGCTGTCTTCTCCTTGCTTGGCATCGATCAATGTCAGAAACTGAAACACGGCCGGTGTAATGCCAAACCACTGTTCGGCATCCTTCTTATCAAAGGCATATGTTTCATAGAAATACCGATAATACTCCTCATCAAAGAGTTCGGCTCCATTGACATTGCTGCTCCACTTTCTGACAATATCAATATTATTTTTCACAATCTGACGGATTCGCTCCCGCGTCAGATCATAGTCTTGTGCAATCGCTTCCAGCGTCTCTCCGTTCAGACGTCGCTCTACGATCGACCGATTTCTGTCTTTCAATTGCGGACAATTCTTCACAGCTGTCGAGATTTTGGGGTAAACACGATAGCAGCGATAGTCCACGTACTCCAAAGTTCCTTCAGCAAGGAAGGAACCAATGACCTTTTTAAGGTAATCTGCCGGGATACCTGTCCGTAAAGTCATCTCATCCAGGCTCAAGCCGCCAAATCCCAACGCCTGATATTGGGTAAGAATGATTTTTCGCCGAGACTGGTCATCCAGCAGCACACTGTCATCGCCGTCGTGGAATTTTTTGATGCGTTCCCGGTGTTGTTCCTTCCACAAATTAACATAAGAATCAATTTCGTTCACAGCTTTTTCTCGTATACCGAAGATGCGGGAAAGAGATTCTTTCGATAGAAACAGGATTTGACTCAGCTTTTCATATCCTTCTCTTTTTAGGCATCCATACGCATTTCCACTGAGATGCATCTGTTCAAGCATTATGTCGTTTACCTGCGCGAAAAGCAGTGTCGCATCACGCAAATCGTCTGTACAGGATCCTTTCTCCTGCACATCAAACACTTCCGCTCTTTGATCGCCTTTTTGCAAGATGGTCTGATTTACGAAACGGGCATATTCTTTTTGGAGCTGTAAAATCTCATTGACCGATTTTGCGCCCAGATTTCGGACGGACATCAGCCTATCCTCGTCACAGTCCATTATTTCGCCTAATGTAAAAATGCCTGCTCTCTTGAGCCCGTTTATGGAGCGCACTGACAGATCCAACTTTTCAATAGGGGTTGCGAAATCCATTGTGCCGTCGTCC
>CACYBO010000117.1 GCA_902772685.1 uncultured Eubacteriales bacterium
GAGATCAACGGACAGAAGATCGTCTTCCTGGATACGCCGGGACATGAAGCGTTTACAGCGATGAGAGCCAGAGGCGCCCACGCTACGGATATCGCGGTACTCGTAGTAGCAGCAGACGACAGCGTCAAGCCTCAGACAATAGAATCAATTTCACATGCAAAGGCCGCCGGAGTTCCGATCATCGTTGCAATCAACAAGATGGATAAGCCGGGCGCAAACCCTGAAGTGGTTAAAAAAGACCTGGCTGAGAACGGCGTACTCGTAGAAGACTGGGGCGGAGACGTCATCAGCGTACCGGTATCAGCTAAGACAGGAGAAGGCATCAAGAACCTGCTGGAGATGATTCTGCTTCAGGCAGAGGTGCTTGAGCTCAAGGCAAATCCTGACAGACTGGCGATGGGTACCGTACTGGAAGCTAGACTCGATAAGGCGAAGGGCCCGATCGCGTCGCTGCTGGTGCTCAATGGAACTCTGAAATCAGACATGAGCGTCGTTGCGGGTACATGTTCCGGCAAGATCAGACTCATGACCAACAGCAAGGGCGAGAAACTCAAGAAAGCAGGCCCTGCAACCGCTGTTGAAATTCTGGGACTGTCCGACGTACCGGTCGCAGGCGACCAGTTCAACGCGGTCAAGAAGTCGAGCCAGGCGAAGGAGATCGCATATAACAGACAGCAGAAACTGAGACAGGAAGTACTGGCCAGAAATTCCAGCACAACGCTGGAAGAACTCTTCAGCCAGATTCAGGAGGGAGAAGTCAAGGAACTCAACCTCATCATCAAGGCGGACGTACAGGGCTCCGTTGGCGCTATCGTAACGTCTCTTGAAAAACTGTCCAACGATGAAGTCAAGGTAAATGTGGTACATACAGGCGTCGGCGCCATCAACGAATCCGACGTCATGCTGGCGGGAACATCCGGATCCATTATCATCGGATTCAACGTCAGACCGAGTGTTGCCGTAACAGGAATGGCGGAACGCGATGGTATCCAGATCAGAACATACAATGTCATCTACAACATCATTGACGACGTTGAGAACGCGATGAAGGGTATGCTCGATCCTGAGTACAAGGAAGTTGTGCTCGGAACCGTCGAGATCAGAGAGACATTCAAGGTGCCTAACGTCGGCATCATCGGTGGCGCCTATGTTACAGACGGAAAGGTGGTTCGTAACGAATCCGTCAGACTCGTGCGTGACGGTATCGTCATCCATGAAGGAAAGATATCCTCACTCAAGAGATACAAAGATGACGCCAAGGAAGTCGCTCAGGGCTATGAATGCGGTATCGGCATAGAAAACTACAACGATATCAAGCAGGGCGACATCATCGAATGCTACACTATGGAAGAGGTGGCCAGAAACTAATGGCGAAGAATTACAGACAGGGCCGTATCGGCGAAGAAATACGCAGAATCATCAGCGAAATGCTTCTTTCAGACCTGAAAGATCCGCGTCTCGACTCGATGATCAGCATCACAGACGTAGAGGTGACCAGAGATAACAGTTACGCAACAGTTTATTTCTCGCCTCTCGGAGTCACCGGCAGCGAAGAGGAGCTGAAAGCGCATCAGGAGGAAGTTCTTGACGCGTTTAACAGCGCCAAAGGCTTTATCAGGAACCGGATTGGCCGGGAACTGACGCTCAGACATGTGCCGGAGCTGATTTTCAAAGTGGATCACTCCATGGAGTATTCAAAGCATATCGAAGATCTGATCAGCACACTGTAAGGCTTAGGGAACTATTATGAAGAAAAACACGGATCTTAAAACTATAAGTGAAAAGCTGTTTTCAGCAAAGACCGTACTGCTTTTTCCTCACACGAATCCTGACGGTGACAGTGTGGGTTCCTGCAGCGCACTGAGCCTGGCTCTGAGAGCTGCGGGAGTGGAGTGCTACGTTTATTCGGAAGACGCGCCTAAGTACCTGAGATTCATAAATATGGAAGCTTTTACGAAGGACTGGACCAAGCTGCAGAATCCTGACATCTGCGTTGCGGTAGACTGCAACGAATACGGCAGGATGAACGAGCGGGCAGAGATGTTCAGGCTGGGGAAGACCACTATCTGCATCGACCACCACGCCCACGATCAGGGCTTCGGGGATCTGTACTATATCGACGAAGACGCGGCGGCGGCGTGTGAACTGGTCTATAAGGTCATCAAGGAAGCAGGCGCGGAGATCACAAAAGACATCGCAAACGCCATCTATACGGGCATTGTGACCGATACGGGCAGCTTCAGACACTCCAACACAAAGGCAGAATCATACAGAACGGCCGCTGAGCTGTTTGACATAGGAGTAGACCATACAAACATTATGGTCAACCTCTATGAAAACAAGAATCTGCACAAAGTCCGCTGTGAAAACAAGGCTATTGCAAAGGCGGTA
>CACYBO010000118.1 GCA_902772685.1 uncultured Eubacteriales bacterium
ATTCTTTGCCTGCTCAAGACTTACTTTCCAGTATCCCCTTGTTGCCTCATACAGTTCCATAGCCGTCATATTATTACGATACAGTTTGTTTATCCTGATGAGCATAATGTTATCGACAATATCTTCTGGAAGAAGTTCTTCATGACTATATCGCGCATTAAGTGTTGATGCTTCTATTTTTCCATACAGGCTGGATTCATGGCCGCGTTGCTGATTTGTCAGATTCTCTATACCTATCAAATCAATAGCTGCAGCCTCGACTTTGAATGCTGTTTCCTCATCAAGATCGTGTGCCAGGATCTCTATGACAGGCTCCTTGCCTCTTGCTTTTATATCATTTATCTTCCTGACCTTGTCACTCTCAGATTGATCGAACAGGTGGTTGAATACACGATCACCTTTTCCTTTCCCAACATAGAAAGGCTTATGCGTGTCGGGATCAGAATACACATACACATAGTATCCTAATGCCTCTTTGGTTTTCGCAGAAAACTTCTTTATCATAGTACGTCACCTCCTGTTTTTATACTCTTATTATAAAGCATAAGTCATTCATTACAAATCATCGTGAGCATCTATCAGTGTTATCCATCTATCTCTACCGTACACATTTTAAGACAACACAACATCTGCCCCGCGCTCGTCTTCCCAGTTATCCTCCAGCCTCTCTGCCAGGCCCCTGCTGATCTCGATCATCCCCGCCGGGATCTCCTGCTCCCACCTGCGTGCTCCATCCATATATCTTCCCGACACATAACCTTCGCCGTTAACTGCCATCTGGATGATTCTTTCCCGTTCCTCGTCGTAGTAATACGACACGAACAGGTCCTTGAACAGTTCGACCATTTCCCAATACACATCGCGTGTCTCGCTATAGAACTGCATTTCCTCCAATGCATCCTGTGCTTTGCTGTAGTACCAGCAGATCTTCTCCTTGCCCCGATTGAACCGGCCCCACAGTTCTTCGCCGACATTCTTATGATCCCTTGCCATGCTCCGAAGGTTTGCCACCTTATCCGCCATGACCAGCATCTTCGCCCGCAAAGGCAGGTCCGGGATCTCGTTGATGGCACGCTGTTTCCGCTCTTCCCAGCTTTTGCTCTTGTCCTCTGTATGGGCGGTCACAAGTTCCAATACGTCTGTCCCGAAGTCCCTGAGGATATCTTCATCTGTCATACCTGTGTCCTCTATAGCGTCGTGAAGAAGTCCCGCGATCAGCAGATTCGTATCAGCGCCCATTTCGTTCAGGATACTCATGACCTGCAACGGGTGCGTGATGTATGGTTCCGTCGTTCCTTTTCTGAGCTGACCGGCGTGGGCGCTCGTGGCGGTAATGATAGCCTTATCGATCAGTTTGTTTTCATAGACATAATTGTCATCACAAGGTTTTCTTTCCTCCTTCTTATTCATCTTGCTCCCCCTTTTATTTGCATCCTGCCCAGACCGGCGAAATATACACCTCTTTATCATACTTCCTCAATGAACACGACGGCGTAGTCTTTTCCTTCTTCCAGAGGCACGGACCCCCATTTGAGCTTCCTGAAGATCACTCCGATTTCTGAAGCATTCCCTCTGAACGCATAACTGCCCCAGTCCACAGCGACCTCATCCCGAAGACATTCCTGACACTTCCAGATGCCATCTTTAATAATTCGTTCTGCTTCTTTTAACGCCTCTGAAGCATTCATCGGTCCTTCTTTTACACCTTCTAGTGTTCCATAAAGGCCCTCACCGACAGAGTAATTTTCATATCCCTCAAAAACTATGGTTAGTTTCTAAAGCAAAAATGATCCACAGGATTTCTCTTGCGGATCAAATCGTATCCGTTATTTTACCTTCATGAAGCAGACATCATCCATTACTCCAGCCAGCTTGGTTTTCTCTCAGAATACCAGTACCCACCTTTTTTGTTTATAGTCATCCAGATATTTGCTTTTTCTTCTTTGGCTAAAGCTCTCAAATACCTTCCAACCGCTGCCCGGCCAATTTCCAGTTCGTATTCTGATTTAAGAATTCTCCGAATATCCTCAATGTAGTAGTGGTTCTCCTCACTGCTGTACTCTTTCAGAATCATATAGATGAAGAAGGCGACAATGCTTTTTCTGCTGTTCTCATTCTGCGGACGATATAATTCATCGATTTCCTCATCTGTCATGCTGTCCAAATCTCTGTCCCCGACATCTAGAAAATACATTCTTCTTGGTGCATTTGGTTCAGTATTCTTAATAAAAGTGAAACTCATATCTTCGAACAGAGTCTCTTCAATATCGCGGAATCGTTCAAGAAAGTTTGGTACTTTTCCTCTAAACTCACGCAGTTCATGCTGGGCCCAATCCAGAAATATATCAACCATTTCAAGAAGTATTCTGAGCATTTGGGGAGTAATAGGGCCCTCTTCAAAAGCTTTCTTAATATCACAGATTCCTTGCGCGGCATACTCTGCCTCAGGCGTTGCATCAACGCAGTCTCCATATTTCTTCAGATCTTTCATCTGCGGGAATTCTATTGTGCCTTCAGGATCTGCTTTGCTGCAGTCAACAAGATATAAAGCTGCTTCACATATTGTTTTCAGGTCTCTATAAAGAGACATACCGATGGCATCTGTGATTTCAACCTTTCCCATACCATGACGAAACTGCCCTTTTATGAAATCAATATTACGGAAACTTCTCTCCATTGCGGTGATAGCTTCTGCCTCAGATTTCCAAAGTTTCGCTGCCATATGTTGGCCTCCTTTCAACTGCGTATTACGAACTATCTCTTACTTACAGTTTCATTATACAAATCGGTATGTACCACATTTGGAACATAAGACGCTTTTTAAGCAGTTTTTTAATTTTTTCTGTTCCAACCCAAATCATCCGCAGACTTCGATCAGCTTCTCCCAGATTTTCACCATTGCAAACGTATCAAGTTCACAGTATTTGAGTAGGTGCTCACGCCATTCTTCAATTTCATCCAGCTCCATCTTCGCCATGCGAGCGAAAGTATCCATAGCCTCGCCGCCATTTTGGACGCCTTCCAGATTGTGATAGTCTAGAGCCGGATCGTCCGGAAATAGCGCTGGGAGCACATATTTGATGGAATACGATCCCCGCATCGCCTTGCAGTAATAATCTTTGCTCTGGAATGGAAGCATCAAATCCACAATGTTGTCGTGGATGTTCATCAGATGATCTGCCAGATCCGGATATACCCTTGCCATACCCTTGATCCGGCCCCGTTCGAATCCACGGTTGTAAGCTATCGTGCAGACATTCATCGGGATATCCCGGCACAGCTGCTCGGCAAGTCCACGCCGTGGATCCTCTCCTGGATACGCCAGATATTCTTTGTGTTTCAGCTCGCCTCCCTCTTCCTCAATGAAGTGTAACGAATACTGGAAGGTGATCTGCTCATACGGATGCGAATTATCATAAAGCGGCACTGCCGGCATGAAAGTCTCAAAATCCAGGAAGTACAGCGGATATGATAAAGTGTCAAGGAATCTCTGAATGCCGTCTTTATGTATTTCTGCTGGAAGGTCCTTTATCTCAAATTCTACCTGTTTCAGATATTTGCTGTCGATCGGTTTGTGATCCAGGATGTCTTCGAAAGATACGATTCCTCGGCAAAGGCATTCGATCTTCTTTTTCTTTCTGAGACTTGCAATGTCAAAGATATTCGGTTTTGGAAGCTCCCGGGTGCAGTATCCGAAGAACCCACATTCATATGGATCAAAACACTGCAGTCCAATTTCCTGGTCTGGATCATCAGTCTGCTTCATATAATTCTCAATCATTGCAAGACGATCTTCAACATCGCTGTAAAGGACATCTGCCTCGCTGGTCACGTCAACAATCGTAAACAGCTGTTGAATATCCAATTCTCCATGCCGCTCGTACTCGTTATTTATATGAACGACACATGCACGCGTCACAGTATAGCCCAGTTTGCTGAGCACATAGCACTGGTATGCCACATCGTGATAATAGATTTCATGAACGGATGTAGCGCTTTTAACCTCATAGAGTTCCACATTGTTGTCGCCAAGATTCTTCAGGATATCTACGCTGCAGAATGCACCGTTATATGAAAACGATGCTTCTGCAATAATGGGTACAGCCTCCTGCATGAGCCTGTCGGTTTCATCGATCATCTCCTGAAGGTTCCGGCTAAATGGCACTTCGACAAAATCGCCAAACAGTCCCATAGCCAAATCGCCGACTTCGCTTCCGGTCTTCAGTACAGCTTCATTCATGACAGAATCATCGAATTCCTCCGGCTTGTTTGTCTTAAGCCAGAGTATTTTGGGGCACTGCACTGCAGCACAGTATCTGGATTTACTTAGGTACATGGGATGTCCTCCTCGGCTTGGTATAATCTCCTTGTCAAGGCTATTATACATGTTCGCCACAGGTCTTGTCTTGCAATCGGAACAAATCAAAATAAACTATCATTAAGTTGTCTGATAGTGTTGTTTACGGCATCATCTATTCTGTGCATCTGCCTGCGCTATCAAAGCTGATGTCGTATCTCCTTCAGATACTATGCGCCC
>CACYBO010000119.1 GCA_902772685.1 uncultured Eubacteriales bacterium
ATGGTATAGAACACATTAATCTTGTGGACTTCATGAGAAAAGGTAAAAACTTCTAGCGATTTAACGTGTGCGTTTTTGGTATTTCACCAATTTCGCACACGTTAAATGCTTGTATCGGAAGAATATCATGATCACTTTCCCACCCACATGAACAGAACCCGGCGTATAGTGAATTCCTCCTTATCCTACCAGACTTGTTTTTCTAAGCACCATATTACTGACAGCGTCGATGGCTGCGGCAAAGATCACACCGCCTGCCAGGCACATACCCACATTCATTACGCCAGAATCCAGCGGCGTCATCATGGGGATCATCATGAAGAGCAGCATCCCACCGAACAGAGACAGGCAGATGCTCATCCACGACCGCTGCCTGGCAATGACGCTCATGAGCAGGAAGATTGCCACGAAGACTGCCGCAAGAAAGATCTTCGCCAGCATGCACATCACGAGGCCGCTGACGCCCGCCGTACCCAGATCCATGGGAAGTCCGGCCACGCTGCCGCCGACCACACCGCCGATAAAAAATGCAATCAGGAACAGGGCCCCGGCAATAAAACCGATAATGGTCTTGGATACCACATAATCGGTCTTTCTGGCACGGACGGTAAACAGGTTCTTTGCGTAGCCGCTGCGGAAGTCCTCTGCCACAAACAGACAGACAAATACTCCCATCAAAAAGTACATGAGGTTGATGTTCATCATTGCTGTCATATCCATTATGCCGCCTCCGGCTGCCGCAGCTGCGTCTCCGCCGTCCATCGCTCCGGCCATTCCGGCCATCATGGCGCCGAGGTTCGCGCTTTCCGAGCCGATGATCTGCCAGGTGTTCGTAAACATCGCACCCTCACCGCCAAAGCCGGAGGTCATGACCAGCACAAGGGCAGGAATCGCAAAAGCGATACCAAGGCAGATCCAGAACAGGGGTGTGCCAAACATTCTTCTGACGTCCACCCGGAACATGGTGTTCAGTCTGCTGGCAAAACTGCGTGACGGAAAATCGATTTCTTTCGTCCGTGTCATGTTATCTGCCCTCCCTTTCCTGCATCAGGTCGACGTAGTATTCTTCCAGATTGATCTTCGCGGATTTGATTTCGCTGGTAACGATTCCATTTTCATAAAGGAACCGCACCACTTCCTGCGAGGGAACAATGTCATAAATACGGAGATATCCGCTTTCGTCCTCCTCGACGCGGGCGTACCGGCTTTGGAGCAGTCGTTTCGTCCGGGACATATCGCCGGTTTTCAGGGCGATATAGGTACGACAGTTCACTTCCAGCTCCTGCGCCGTCATTTCCTTCACCATCTGCCCATGACGGATGATGCCGTAGTGGGTGGCGATCTTCTCCAACTCGCCGAGAATGTGAGAGGAAATCAGCACCGTGCGGCCATCCTTCTGCGTGATGTCCGTCAGCACCTCTCGCATGATGCGCATGCCGTCTGCGTCCAGGCCGTTGATGGGTTCGTCCAACACCAGAAGCGCGGGATCTCCCAGCAGGGCAAAGGCAATCCCGATGCGCTGCTTCATGCCCAGAGAGCAGTTGCGGAACTTGTTAGAGGCCGCGCCCTCCATACGGACTGTTTTCAGCACCCGGGCGATTTCCTTTTCCGGGTTTTTGATACCGAGATTGGTCGCCTGGATCATCATGTTGTTCCAGACGCTGATGTTCGGGAAGCAACCAGGAGACTCAATGAGTACGCCGATGCGGGAACGGACGTCAGGATCGGTATGGTCACGACAGTAGAGCTTGATGCTACCGCTGTTTTCGTGGATCAGACCGCAGATGATCTTTTCCGTTGTGCTCTTTCCGCTGCCGTTTTCCCCGATAAAGCCGTAGATGGCCCCCTGCGGAACGGTCATATTCAGATTGCGGACCGCCTGCTTGCTGCCGAAGCTCTTATTGAGGTTTCTGATTTCGATTGCATTCATGTTCGCCGCCTCCTTAATACACGTCGCTGCGGGCCAGAACCGCGCTGCCCAACACGTTATAGATGATCGTCCAGACCACAGAGACAGCGGCGCAGGTGACGAGCGTCATAAGATTTCCTGACAGACAGGCGTTGACCGAGGAGCCATAGAGCAACGCGTTCAGCGCGGAATTGTTGCCCACAAGCGCTGCCGCCCCGATGACGGGAATGCCCGTACCGATGAAGAAGCTCAAGGCAATGGA
>CACYBO010000120.1 GCA_902772685.1 uncultured Eubacteriales bacterium
ACTGAAGGAGATAGACGAATGGTATACAAGCGTACGCACATGTGCGGTCAGCTGAGAAGCGAGAATATCGGCGAGAAAGTCGTTCTGAACGGATGGATCCAGAAGAGGAGAAACCTGGGAGGACTGATTTTCTGCGATGTGAGAGATAAAACGGGAATCACGCAGGTCGTATTCAACGATGAGACAAGCGAAGAACTCTTCGCCCTTGCCGACACCCTGAGAAGCGAATATGTCGTGGGCGTGAAGGGCGTCGTCGTAGAACGCGAATCAAAGAACCCGGAAATGGAGACCGGTGATATAGAAGTCATCGCAGATGATCTGGTGGTCTACTCAAAATCCGAGACCCCGCCGATCTACATCAAGGATGACGACAATGTGGATGACAATCTGAGACTCAAGTACAGATATCTTGATCTGCGCAAAAAGAAGATGCAGGACAACTTGTCGTTCCGCGCGGCCCTTACGACACTGGCGAGGAACTACTATGCGGAGCAGGGTTTCACGGAAGTGGAGACGCCGATGCTCATCAAATCGACTCCGGAAGGAGCAAGAGACTATCTGGTGCCGAGCAGAATTAACCTGGGCAGATTCTACGCGTTGCCGCAGTCTCCGCAGACGTTCAAACAGCTTCTTATGGTCGGAGGAACAGACCGCTACTTCCAGATCGTCAAGTGTTTCAGAGATGAAGACCTCAGGGCTGACAGACAGCCGGAATTCACCCAGATCGACCTGGAGATGTCCTTCGTTGACGTGGATGATGTCATTGAAATCCAGGAGGGCTTCCTTAAGAGAGTCATGAAGGAGATGAAGGGCATAGATATTGAGACACCGTTCCCGCGCATGACATGGGAAGAAGCCATGACCCGTTACGGCAGCGACAAGCCGGATACCAGATTCGGATTTGAGCTCTGCGATCTGACGGACAAGGTCAGAGACTGTGAATTCAAAGTATTTACAGATGCCATTGCATCTGGCGGAAGTGTGCGCGGTATCTGCGTCACAGGCGGTGCAGAGAAGTACACACGCAAGAAGATAGATAAGCTGACGGAAGCCGTTAAGAGCTACGGGGCCAGGGGAATGGTCTGGATGAAGAAGATCGGGGAAGGCGTTTCTTCATCGGTTAATAAGTTCTTTACACCGGAGCAGTTGGAAGACCTGGCTGACACGATGGATGCAAAAGCAGGAGATCTGATGCTGATCATCTCAGACAGCAATAAAGTCGTGTTCGACAGCCTGGGATTTTTGAGACGTCACATCGCTGGAGAGATGGGACTGCTGGATGACAATCAGTTCAACTTCCTGTGGGTGGTTGATTTTCCTCTCTTCGAGTACGATGAGAAAGAAGACAGATGGTCTGCGATGCATCATCCGTTCACATCGCCGAAGGCGGAGCATGCGCAGCTTCTGAAGACGGATCCGCACAAGTGTCTGGCTAACGCTTACGACATCGTTCTGAACGGCGTTGAACTGGGCGGCGGAAGCATCAGAATTCACGATCAGGAGATGCAGGAGGACATGTTCAAGGCTCTGAATATGACGCAGGAGGATATCGACGAAAAGTTCGGCTTCCTGGTGGAAGCATTCAAGTACGGTGCGCCTCCTCACGGCGGACTGGCCTACGGTCTTGACAGGCTGGTCATGCTGCTGACAGGGGAGAAGTCCATCCGTGAAGTCATCGCGTTCCCGAAGAACCAGAATGCGCAGTGCATGGTCAGTGAAGCGCCCGGACTTGTGGATGAAACACAGCTCGATGAACTCGGCATAGAACTGAAGAAATGAAAAAAATAGGAATTCTTGGCGGAACATTCGATCCAGTCCATTACGGACATATCGCGTTGGCGGCTGACGCAGTCAGAGAAGCCTCTCTTGACGAAGTCGTCATGATTCCTGCGCGCATTCAACCGTTTAAGCAGGACCGGGAATACGCTTCGGGTGAGGATAGATTCAACATGCTTGCTCTGGCAGCAGGCAAGGATGACCATATCACTGTGTCCAGATTTGAACTCCAGCAGGAAGGCGTATCCTATACATATCTCACTTTGAGACACATGCAGGAGTTTTATGGGGATGAGACCAGACTGTACTTTATTACTGGAACTGACAGCTTCCTCAAAATCGATACCTGGAAGAACGCCCCGGAATTGTTGACGAAATATGCCTTTATTATCGGAACACGTCCCGGATACAGACAGGATGAGTTTCAGGAGGCGGTGAAAAGGATTACAGGGGAATACGGTACGGAAGTCATCAGTATGCATAAGACGGAACTCGATATATCCGCGACGCAGATTCGGGAGCTGGTGGCATCCGGAAAACCGATCGACGATCTCGTTCCGCCTGAAGTTGAGAGATACATAAGGGAGCATGGATTATACAGAGTGTGAAAGACTGAAAGAACAGATAATGCCATATATAGAAGAACATCTCAAACCATCCAGGTTTGAACACACACTGAATGTGGCTGAACTGGCCAGAACTATGGCCTTGAGATTCGGTGAAGATGAAAACAAAGCTGAGATAGCTGCACTTCTCCACGATATGGCTAAATATGAGAAGAGACCCGGCGTGAATATGGATTTTGCACACGGCAAAATCGGCGCGGAGTTATCCGCAGAACTGTTCGGGATAGATGATGAAGACATTCTCAACGCTATAGCAAATCATACGACGGGAAGAGCGGGGATGTCGAAGCTGGAAAAGATCATTTTTCTGGCTGATGCAATAGAACCCGGAAGAAACTACCCAAGGGTGGATGAGATAAGAAAAATTGCCGAAACGGATCTGGACAGAGCGTGCATCTTATCTCTGGAGAGAACGATAGAACATGTTAGAGAACACGAGGGATGGTATCTGCATCCTGATTCTCTTGAAGCAAAACAATATTTGGAGGAACATTTAATGGAATCAAAAGAACTTGCTGAACTTATTGCAAAAACGCTGAATGATAAGAAGGGAATCGATGTCGCGCTTATCGATATCGCCGAGCGCAGTTCATTTGCTGATTACTTCGTACTCGTCAGCGCCGGGAATGAGAGACACGCGCAGGCACTCAGGGATGCTGTTGAGGATGTGCTCGAGCCTCTGGAAATATTCCCGAAGAACGTAGAGGGGAAAAATAAACCGACCTGGATTCTGATGGATTACAGGGACGTTATCGTAAATATCATGACCCAGGACGCCAGAGAGAAATACAGCCTTGAGAAAATCTGGGGCGATTGTGAAATCATTCTTTGCAATTAATCACTTTTCATAACAATATTCGGAGGAAAAAATGAAAGACAGATATAACTTCAGTGAAATCGAGAGTAAATGGCAGAAGATCTGGGAAGATACAAAAGCTTTCAAGGTAACAGAAGATCCTGATAAGGAGAAATACTATGTACTTGAAATGTTCCCATATCCTTCGGGAAAACTGCACATGGGACACGTGAGAAACTACTCCATCGGAGATGTTATAGCGCGCTTCAGGACCATGAATGGATACAACGTGCTGCATCCGATGGGATACGACGCCTTCGGACTGCCTGCCGAGAACGCTGCTATTCAGCACAATGTTGAACCTGCTGAGTGGACATGGGGAAATATCGCGGAGATGAACAGACAGCTTCGTCAGCTCGGCCTTTCCTATGACTGGGACAGGGAAGTGGCGACGGCGCATCCGTCCTACTACAAGTGGATGCAGTGGATCTTCATCCAGTTCTACAAAGCCGGTCTGGCCTATAAGAAAGAGAGCCAGGTCAACTGGTGCCCAAGCTGTCAGACCGTACTGGCCAACGAACAGGTCGTTGACGGATGCTGTGAGAGATGCGGCGCCGTTGTAGGCAAAAAGAATCTGTCACAGTGGTATTTCAAAATCACCGATTACGCTGAAAGACTCCTGTCAAATCTGGACAAACTGGATGGATG
>CACYBO010000121.1 GCA_902772685.1 uncultured Eubacteriales bacterium
AAACGGGTTATGCTTTCCACTTCACTCATCGCTTTCCCCCTTATTCTCCGATATCTTCTCCTTCGATATCCTCCGGAACTTCCGGTTTCAACGTCAGCCCGTTAACAACTTTATTTGCAACTTTTCTGTTCTCACCATACTTCAGGAAGGCAAAACCAAAACTGCAGAAGACGATAGCACCGATGAAATTGACCAGCAGGTCCTTCATCGTATCCAGGATTCCAATATCCAGATACCCTCCCTGAATGGTATACTCCTCACCCGAAGCCGTGTGTATCACTGTTCCGGTGATATCATCCACATGGATGACTTCCTGGCTGTGATTCGGGTCTAATGTGACTGATTGGAAATGATCTACGATGAAGTCTTTCTGCATGTCCTGACCCAGGAAGATATCCGCACCGCATTCAAAGAACTCCCACAGTACGCCGATCGTCATGGAAAAACAGAATGCGACCATCGTTAAGTAGAGCGGCGACAGATTGACATTCTTGTTGGTCCGGTTGAGCAGTTCAACAGTAGAGAACCCTACAGCTGCGAACAAAAATCCGTTCAGTGTGTGCAGCATGGTATCCCAAATCGGAATCTGTGTATAGAAATGTCCCAGTTCTCCCAGAATCTCCGCTGCAAATATAAAACAGTAAATGATTCCCTCAAACAGCGCCGGAATCCTGATTTTCAGTGTCTCCTCCAACAGACTCGGAACGAAGAACAACGCCAGAACCAGCAGACAGGTGGCGGTGACATCGTAGTTATGCAGTATGACACTGCGGATGCCGATCAGAACCACGAACAGCCGCAAGATCGAATACAGAATAAATACGCCCCGTTGTTCCTTGACTTTCTTACCCAGCCTTTTGATGTATTGATTTGGTGATATCATTACAATGCTTCTCCTCTCAGGTCTCCTCTTAATTATATCAGCTCACGATCGTCATAATGCGATCGATCATCCTCTGCAGATCTGACCTCTTCATAAGGTCCTTCTGTATCCCGGCCGCCTGGACTACGTTATCCGTAATCAGCCCATCCGCGTTGGAGCACAGAAAATGCTTCTGTTTTTCTTTCTCGTTTGCAGTCCAGACCAGCATCTTCTTGTTCTGATCATGAGCTGCTGAAATCGCGTTTTCCGTTGCAGATTCTTCCTCGATTCCTAAATAATCGCAATTCAGCTTATCAGTCGCACCGAATGATGCGAACAGCAGGAATCCGGTCTGAATCTCCGGGTATTTTGTTTCGATGTAATCTATCAGGTCATAATTCAGCGAAATCAGCACACATTCCGCCTCCATGTTGTTTTCTTTTATGATTTTCACAGCGTCATCCGCCATCTTTTTATCAGCGGAATCCCCTTTGAGTTCGGTAAACAGGACGATCCTGCCTTTGCATGCGGAAAGGGCTTCCTCGAGTGTTGGAATGGGCTGCCCGTCAACGGACAGTTTCCGAATTTCTCGCAGCGTCATTTCCTCCGGAGTTCTCGTTTCCCCGGCAACGCGTTCGAAGTTTCCGTCATGTAAAAGCACATAAGCGCCGTCTTTCGTCCGCTGGATGTCGATCTCACTCCCATATGCGCCTGCGGCACACGCAGCCTCAATTCCGGCAACTGTATTCTCTGCCCCCTCTATTCCCCCGCCGCGATGAGCAATAATCTGCGTCTTCGTCTCCACAGGGAAGAGATGATCAAAATTGTTATTTATCCAGACAGCGCACACGATCAGCAAAACGAAACAGGCTGCCGCTGCAGTAAGTACAACCGGATGTTTCTTTGTTTCTCTTTCTGCATACGGCTGCGGGGCGCCGCTCTTATAGGAAAAGAACAGCTGCGTCATCTTCATAAGATAAAAAGGTGTCGTACACAAACTCGCTAGCAGCGACACGGCGCTTCCCAGGAGAATCAGGACAATCGAGGCGATTCTCCTTGCTCCATCTGAGAGCGGAAGCGCATAGATGATTACCTGCGGCAGTACCAGCGCCAGCAAGGCCACTATACCCAGTACCGCGACTATCACAATCAGAAACAGTATGGTCTGCTTCAGATAGTCCTTCCAGTTTGCCCGGATCAGCTTCCCTGACTGGTCTGACGCCTCTTTCACCGACAGCTTATCAATCACGATTCCGTGAAGGATGAACAGATTGGCCACGCCGATGGACAGAAACACCAGCATGGCAAAGGATGTCAGCAGAAGGAACACCGGTGAATCCGCAATTACAGATGCGATAAAATTGGGGATATAGAGTCCTTCTGTCAGGGAGATGGATACTCCGAACCCCAGCAGCGGCGCGATCAGCGCGATGTACAGCGCTACAAGGACGCCCCGCAGGCTGAGCAGCGCTTTGATGGAACGAAATCCCTCATCCATGCTCTTCCATATGGAAATGTTCTCTCCTGTAACCAGTTTCCTGCCGAGTATGATCTTGGTATTTATGTCAAAAGCAATATAAACAAACAAAGACACTAGTCCGATCAGCAGAATCAGGTATCCCTGCCAGGTCTGAAAGAGAAACATAAAATCTCCGGAAGTCATCGCGACTCTGCCTGTGCTTTTGAGCAGGGTCTGGGTAATCCGTCCCAACAAGTAGATCCATATACCAATCAGTGACTTTGTAAGGATCTGATATGTGAATATATCCGGCAGCGCCTGCCAGTAGGGTTTCAACTTTTGCAGCATTAGTCTTCTAGTCAGTCTTTATTAATTGATACCTTACAGCTCCCATTCATTCCACAGTTCCGGGCTGAGATTCTCCAGAGAATCGATCACCACTACACAGTCTTTGTCCACATTCTGCATCGCCATAATCACCTTGTCCTTCGGCAAAGCAACGCATCCGCCGGTATAAGGCTTCTGAGGACCGAGACAATGAAGGAAGATCGCAGAACCTTTGCCGGCCTCTCCATCTTCATTCCAGCTGATATTCATGCAGTACTGATAATGTACCGGATAGTCCACAATGTGTTCACTGTCATCCTTGTTCAGATCCGGATAATCCTTGATGCTGACCATTTCATTGTAGTGGTAGCCTTCTCTCTGGTCACCTGACCAGTAATCATCATCTGTTACCTGCTGGTACTCAAAGGCAGTGCAGCCCGGATCCGGATTGATTCCGAAGGCGTAATTGAAATGATATGTACCCACCGGCGTCATGCTGTCCCCTTCTTTTGTCTTGCCCAGACCTTCCTTGCCGATGAAGCCCGGCGTGGTCAGTATCTGTTTCCAGTTACCATCCTCATCCTTCTGGTGCATGGATACATAGGCTGTTGTTTTGCCGATTCCGGCGACCACGAAGAGCTGATTTGCATCCTTCGCCTGCTCAAGCTTGCCGACGAATTCCGGCGAATCTTCCGCAGTGGCGATGTCAAATGCCTCCACCTGATCTGAAGACGCCTGATCCAAAGCCGCATCTTCCGAGCCGCCGCAGCCGGCAAACAGCAGACACAACGCCAAAGCCATCATCAGTATAGTGCATGTCAGTAATTTCTTTTTCATTCTTAGGACCTCCCCAATTTTGTCTATATCTATCTACTGTATCATTCTGCTGAGACATTGTCCGATCTTAATTCAGAGCCTCGCTGTTGACCGGGAATGTGAAATAGGTATCAGGATATGGTTCCTTTTCCAATGTGAAGTGCCACCATTCTTCCTCCAGCGGCTTGAATCCGTGCTCAATCATCGCATCCCTCAGTATCATTCTGTTGTTGTACTGCTCATCGGTGATGCCTTTGTAATCAGGATGACTGAGTTCTCCGAAATAGTCGAAGGTTCCTCCCATGTCGACCTCTTTCTCAGTTTCCATATCAAAGAGTGTCAGGTCTACTGTGCTGCCCCGGCTGTGACCGGAGTGCTCCGCAATATATCCCTGCGGGAAAAGCACATCTTTATCCAGTTCCGGATAGAAGTATTCCTTCATTCTGGTGTCATCCTCATCCTTCGCCCACTCCACGAAGTTCGTCACTGCCTCCTGCGGACGGTACGCGTCGTAGATCTTCAGACGGTATCCATCGGCAACCACGTCATCGCTGACCTCCCTGAGGGCATCCGCCGCTTCCTTTGTCATGAATGCAAGCGGTTCCTCATATCCATCGATGCGGTCCCCAACAAAGTTATATGTGGAATAGTAGCGTATTTCCAGAATCGCGTCCGGGACTTCTTCTGAGATCTGCACGAAATCAGAGGAGTCATCTGACAGAGTCACACCATCCTCCGATACTGCAGTCGTAGGTTCCTCGCTGACGGCTTCTGCCGCATTTGCACTGTCATTTCCTTCATCGGCTGTTTTGTCTCCGCATCCGCATATGAATCCGACCGACAAAAGCAAGGCCATCAGCAAAGATACCGCCTTCATTTGTTTCTTTTTCATATTCAATCTCCAAACATTCTTACTTCAGAAAATCTTCCCTCATAGGCGCGAACATGTCTATCAGCAGCGAGTCTTCTCTTGCTACCGCGCTGTGAACCGCATGAGGCTTGATATATACAGAATCTCCTTCCCTGAGAATTCTCGTATCCCCGTCTACCGTAAACTCAAGCGCACCCCTGATTACATATGTTATCTGACTGTGAAAGTGCTCATGCTCCGGGGCTGTATCCCCCGCCGCAAAATCATTTTCAACCATCATCATCTCTGGGCCATGCGCCACAATCCGTCTTTTTCTCCACGTCGGCATATCTTCAGCCAGCACATCTCCGTGCATGACCCAAGTCTGTCCGGTCTTTGTTTTATCCATGTTCCCTCTTTACTTATTTTACAGCATCAAGTTGGTATAATAATACTACATTAGGTGTTGAAAAAAAAGAGTCGTTGGCTGTATATAACTTTGTTAAGAATCATCATATCCACTGCCTGCGCATTGTATCATATAAGCGGTAAGTTTTTGCTTCTAATATGACGCAGGAGAATGACCGATGATAATCAGGAAAGCGACAGCATTTATTGCTGCATTATTGATCGCCGCAGTTTTTATGCCTTTGCAGGCCGGCGCGGAAACAACTGAAGAGTATGATGTATCTGGAGTTGACAGAACAGACTGGAATGCGATTCAGGAGCAATACAGATTTGACGACAGTGTCCGGAATCTGATTTTCGTCAAGTACGAGGGACAGGCAAAGGCAACCCTTTGCATGTATGAAAAAGACGAAGTGAACAATTGGACAGAGAAGCTTAATTGTCCTGCCTATACCGGCGGAAACGGCATCGATAAACAGAAGGAGGGAGACTGCAGAACCCCTACCGGCGACTTCCCGATCACACAGGCCTTCGGGATCAAAGATGATCCGGGCAGTCAGATAGAATACCTGAAGGTTAATGATAATCACTACTGGTGCGCAGATGAATATTACAACCAGCTGGTTGATATCAGCCAGCAGAATCACGATTGCCGTGGTGAACACCTGATTGATTATACGAAACAGTACGCTTATGCCATGAATATCGGATATAACACCGAAGGCATAGAAGGTGAAGGCTCCGCAATTTTTCTGCACTGCTTTGGAGACAGCGATCACACACTGGGCTGCATAGCAGTATCAGAAGAAAATATGATCAAGCTGCTGCAGACCTGCGCACCGGGGACGCGAATCTGCATATATGACAACTGACGGATACAATCTAAAAAATGCCACCCTCAGCGGGTGGCATTTTTAATACCTGCTTTTACAGTTCGATTTCCGTTCCCGGAAGGAAGTGACCAACCGCTGCCGCAATTGCAGTCGGAATCACCCAATTGAATCCGAATGCATCCAGCGGAAGCGCCGTATGGATCCATGCGAGCGATGTGATGCCGAATGTGTCTGTCAGGACTGTAAGCAGACTGATCAGGAAACAGATGCCGACACCGAACTGATAGAATTTCTTTTTTCTGAAGACTTTGCGGCCCAGACATGTCAATGTCAGGAACATGACCGGCGGATAAAACAGCATCAGAATCGGAGCTGCAATGCTGATGATCGCCGAAAGGCCGAAATTACACAGTATTGCAGAAACGATGCAGATGAGCACGACCATAAACTCATAGCTGCGGGATGGAATGATTCTGCTGAAGTACTCTCCTGCAGCAGATGTCAGTCCAACAGCTGTAGTCAGGCATGCCAGAGCAACGATTACGCTCAGAAAAACAACGCCCAGATTCCCCATCAGCGCACCTGTGATGTTTACCACCAATCCTGCCTGATTGATCTGTCCGTCGGTGAACTCCTGCAGCCACTGAGATCCGGTGGTCGCACCCAGATACGCCATTCCTCCATATACAAAACACAGGAGAGCGCCCGCAATCAGCGCCGCGCCGGCTGCGATCTTCCGTTCTTCTCTCTTTTTCTGCAGCCCCCTGCTCCTGATGGACTGGATAATAATGATGGAGAAATAGATTCCCGCCATAAGATCCAGCGTCTGGTAACCGTTGAAGATACCATCCTTGATTGGATTCTCCGATACAGGTGCGCCGGCCTGCGCAGCAGGGACCGCAATGCCCAGGATAATCAGAATCGCAATGGCAGCCACCAGAATAGGCGTCAGGTATTTACCCAGAATATCAACTACTCTGGAAGGCCTGATGGTCAGCAAAAGCACGATTCCGAAGAATATGACTGAAAATACCAGCCGGAGAATTCTGCTGCCGGGATCGATTCCAAACAAAGGTGATATCCCCATCTCAAAGGTAACAGCAGCGTTCCTGGGAATAGCAAGCAGCGGCCCGATACAGATGATACATACCGTGTTGATAATCATCGCACCTCTTGGACCGATCGCTCCTGTCAGACGGTTCAGATCGCCATCCACTTTCAGCATAGCGAAAACACTGCAGATGCCGAGGCCGGCATCTGCAAGAAAATATGCTATATAGCCTTTGTACCATTCTGTACCGCCGGTAATTCCGATTTCCGGTGGAAAAATGAGATTTCCCGAACCAAACAGCATTGAGAAAAGGGCAAGGCCAACAATAAAATATATTCCGATGTTAAGTTGTTTCATTTCTAGTCTCTATCTTTTAAGTCGTTTTCTTTAGAATTCTACAGGATCCCATCCTTCATCCTGATACTTTGTCACTTCAAGGCCAGTAGCCTTAACATAGTTTGCGACAGCTTCCGTCCTGGCGGCGTTCATCGTCTCATCATCTGAACTTACCTTCATGAACTCATCATACTTGTCGCCGAAGATCTTCTTAGCGGTCGGTTCAAATTCACTGCCGTCGCCTACCTGTTCGAAGCTCTCTACTTTGTAGTAGTCGCCGTCCTTGACAAGATGCATCTTTCCTGGATGGCTGCCGCCTGACTGCATCTTCAGTGTATCCCCTTCGACTGTGTAGTTATAGATCTCAAACTCTCCAATCACATCAACAGAACCATCTTCATTATCGACTCTGTCAATGATATATACAGCCGGAATGCTGACTACGCCTTCTTCCGGTTCATACTGCTTTGCAATTTCCGTTGCCATGTACTCATATACCGCACCTTCAACCGGATCTTCTCCCATGTAGCCATATCCGCCCCAGAATTTTGTTTCTTCTGCAGCCTCTGTATTCTCTTCTGTTGAAGTGCCTTCACTCTGTTTTTCGAAAGTAAGCTTGACGCCGATGATCTTCGCAGAGATCGTGTCGCCGTCCGCCTTGAACTTCAGCTTCATGTCTCCCTTCGTCTTGAATCCCTCATCTGTTGGCTCCCATGTGAACTCAGATGTTTCATCCCCATTTGAAATGGTTCCTGTTCCGTCCTCGTTAATGGTAAGAATCCAGTCTTCCTCCACCGCTTCTGATTCATCTGCGAGTGACATGTCCGTAGCCTTCCATGTACCAACATACGGGCTGTCAGAATTATCAGCATCACCGCCACCGCATCCCGTAAATGCGAATACTGTCAGTGCCATAATAGCAGCTACAGCAAACATTGTTATTTTTTTCATTGTTTAATTCCTCCCTCCGGAAAAGATGTATTTATTCTATCATAATTATAAGATGCTCAGAACCATAAAATATATTCACAGAACGGTTAACCCTCCATTTTGCAGATATCACATTCTATACACTGCTCCAGTATCTTCTCGGCATCAGCGCCCTCGATATCAAGACCCGTTGCTTTGATCAGCTGCACATTCATAATTCCATAATAGCCATTGGCAAGCGCCTGAATATAACCGTACCCATACTCTTCTGGCGCATAATCTCCGCCGGCGGTCATGACATAGTACAGCATTTTCGCCTTGCACAGTCCCTTCGGGATTCCTTCAGGCGTATACACAAACGTAATTCCGTTAACAGTGACCTTCTCCATATACTGCTTCAGTGACGCAGGGAATGATAAATCCCAATAGGGGGCCGCAATTACGATCACATCCGCTGCCGCAAACTGCCTGGCAAGGGTAAACATCTCATGATCGAATGCGCCCTCTTCTATGAGCCGGTCTCTTTGCGTCAGAAATGCTTCGTCGGATATTTCAAACGGCGTATCTTCCAGGCGCACCTCCTGGATTTCATCGTCAAACTTCCGCAGAAGCGCCTGCGCCAGCCTTTCGGTTCGCGAATCCCGGCGCACGCATGAATCAATATATAAAATCATCCTCTTTCTTCTCCTATTAGTATGTGAATCCGTAACGGCCGGATTTCTTCTCATTGCACAGAATATGAGCTTCTTTCAGATCCTCCAGACACTGCTGGAAATCATTTATGAACGCTTCCGTCAAGGTAAAAGTCAGATCCGCCCTGCAGACGATTCTCTGAACAGTCACATCCTCTGCGCCCTCCGGGAGCGGATAAGCAGGCACCTGCCACCCATGCATCTGAAGCCGGTCTGACAGATCATACAGGTTCCAGACGACAGGCGTTCCATCACTGTACTTCGCGTCTTTTTTCAATGTATAGCAAACGATCGGCGTACGTTTTCCCTGATTGTACATGTCGAACAGCCCGCTTTCTGCAATGGCGTCGCCAATCATACTCGCGTTTTCCTGTGTCTTCAGATGAGTCAGCTTGTAACCCTCCCATCCAAGCCGGAGGAAATTGTAATACTGACCGACGATCTGGCTGGCGCTGCGGGAGAAGTTGATAGCCATAGTCGGCATTTCACCGCCGAGATAACTAACCTCAAATATCAGTTCCTCCGGCAGATACTCTCTGTCTCTCCAGATAATCCAGCCAACTCCCGGATAAGTCAAACCGTACTTATGCCCTGATGTGGAAATCGAGACTACATTTGGCAGACGGAAATCCCACTGCAGCTCCGGTTCCGTAAATGGCGTCAGCATACCGCCGCATGCTCCGTCAATATGGATCACCAGCTGCGGACGATCGGTATGAGTCCTGTTATACTCTTCAACCAGTGCATTCAATCCCTTGATATTATCGTAATCGCCGGAGTATGTGGTTCCCTGGATACCAACTATTCCTATTGTATGGTCATCTACATAATCAAGCACATGATCCAGATCCAGCGAAAGTTTATCCTTTGTTACCGGAACGGTACGCAGTTCCACATCCCAGTATACGCAGAACTTCTCCCAACAGACCTGATATGCAGAGCTGATCACCAGATTTGGGCGCGGTTTGAGTGTTTCTACATCGATTCCCATTTCCCTTGCCTGATTTCTCCAGCGGAATTTCATTGCCATTCCCGCAAGCATACAGGCCTCACTGGATCCGACAGTTGACGTTCCCAGATACTCGCCTTCTTTTGGAGCATGCCACAGATCTGCCAGAATATTTACACAGCGGTTTTCCAGTTCCGCGGTCTGCGGATATTCTGATTTGTCAATCGCATTCTTGTCCAGTGTTTCTGCCATCAGCTCAGTAGCTGCTTTCTCCATATGTGTCTGGCAGAATGTCGCCATATTCATTCTGGAATTCCCCTCATCCAAGAGCAGACTCTCGATCAGCCCCTTCGCTGCCTCCGATGGCATTGACAGTTTATTCAGTTTGTACTTCGGAATCTCCAATTGATGTTTTTTCTGTCCGATTCCGATGGCCAGTCCTCTTGCATGATGAAGTCTCTGTTTGTTTCTCTCCCCGTACAGCATCTGTTTTCTCCTTATCTATTCATATACAGCATTATTCTGCAACTTATTGTTCCATAGCGTCAGTAGATTTTTTGCACATCTTCTGGTCTGAGTCCGTTTGCCTCGCAGAAATCAAACAGGTCTGACGGCGTTCTGATCAGCATCAGCTCCGTCAGCTGTCCTGTCTTCCTGTCTTTTCCGCAAAGCACCTGTTCGCCCGTGCAGATGCTGCATCTGAGCACCGGCACGCACTCATCCGGGGAAATATGCGGAATGTCGTTGTTTTTTTTCTTAAATATACCCATCTTTAATCCAATATATACCTGAGCCCGCGGTCTATATACTCATTCCAGAAGAACCAGTCATGTCTGCCGGGGCCTTCTTCATAGTAGTGATCTACTCCCTCCTCTTTCAGGAAGTCTGCAAAAGCACGATTGACGCTGCAGAGATCATCTTCCGTTCCGCACGCCATATATATGAACGGAATCTTCTGACCGACTTCCTTCAGCTTTTGCAGCTGCACCTTGGGATTCATATCCGATGTTATCAGTCGGTCCGGTTCTCCGAAGATATCCTGCGCCATTTTCAGAGGTATGGCATCTTCCGCGCCGACGCGCATCATTTCCGCCATGTCCTCCGTGTGGATTGCTGAGGAAAGCGCAATGCTCGCCGAAAAAGTTTCCGGGAACGCCAGCGCCACATGAATCGCGCCGTATCCGCCCATGGACAGTCCTCCGATCATCGTGTTCTCACGCTTCATTTCGATTCCAAACGTCGACTTAATATACTCCGGCAGTTCTTTACCGATGAATGTGCAGTAATCGCCTCCTTCGTATCCTCGGTCCAGGTAGAACGAATTTCCTGTGGTCGGCATGAACACATTCAAATTATACTGAATCGCGATTTGCTGTGCAACGCCTCCATATAGCCAGTCCGTATCTGTTCCTGTCAGCCCGTGAAGCAGGATCAGATTCCGGGCATCGTGCTCATAATGGCGCAGATCCCGCACTTCATCCATTTCCACGTCATTCGGGAGCACAAAGGAGAAATTCATATGCTGCATGGTTGCTTTTGCATGAAACTCTATTCTTCCGGTTGCCACTGTTGCTCACTCCTTTCCTACCGGGATCATATCCGCCAACTGCACGATCACAAAGGCTGCCATCATCAGCGCGCAGCCCAGAATCTCCCGGCCGCTCATGTGCTCTCCCAGAAACAGCGCGCCGCACACGGCAGCGAACAGTGCTTCCAGGCTCATGATGATTGCCGCGACATGGGGTGCCGTGGTTCTCTGGCCGATTATTTCAAGCGTATACGCCGCCGCCACCTCCAGGATCCCCGTGTAGAGGATCGGGACCATGCAAGCGGCAATCGCCGTGACTGTCCAGGTTTCAAATCCAACGGCTACGAGCCCCGAAAGGATTCCAGCGACAAGAAACTGCAGCATGGCAAGCCGAAGCGGTTCAGCGCGCACTGCATAATAATCGATCAGCAGCAGCTGCACGGCGTAAACGATCGCTGCTCCGATTTCCAGTCCATCCCCTAACTGGATCGTAAATGATTCTGTGATAGACAAGAGATATAATCCGATGACGGCAATGAAAATACCGGCCCAGGTAATCAAATTCAGCCTGCGCCTGAGAAAGATCATCAGAATCGGCACGATGACGATGTACAAAGACGTGATGAACCCTGCCTTTCCGGCAGTGGTGTAGACCAGTCCGACCTGCTGGAACGACCCTCCGCCGAACTGCGTGAGTCCGCAGAGCAGGCTTCCGATCAGCAGCGTTCTGTCTTTCAGGATCGGCTTCTGCCCGGCTGCCTGGTCCTGCCCGTTCTTCCCACCTGCTCTGCTGAAAAACAAAATGACAGGGATCAGGACAAGCGCTCCGATCGTGAATCGAAAGAAGCCAAACAGGAATGGACCGATATGATCCATCCCCATCTTTTGAAAAATCATGGCTGATCCCCATATGAGCGCTGTCAAAAATAGGCATGCCTCGCCCTTATATTTCTTCAAACTGCTTTTCCTCTTCCTTGACTTGCTACCCTATTTGGCTGTGCTTGTTATACGATTTCAATATTGACAGGCTGTGCGCCTTCATAGAGCACCTTTCTGCCAAAGTCATACAACGCGTCCAGACCTTCTGTTATAGTGAGAAAATGGTTCCCCGAAAGCTGACCGTGCATACTGGAAAAACAGCATCTGCCATATGCGAGGATAATTTCCATTTCACTGATGCCACCCGGGTATAACAGCATCTCTCCCTTTGACGGATGAGATGTATGGTTCTCGTAGTCCAGCCCAAGCCGTAGATTGCCGTATGGGATCCATACGCCCTCGCCGCTCCATCTGACATGGATCATTTCACTTTTGAGCGGGAGCATTTTCTTGAAAGCTTCGCACGTCTTTGGTGCTTCCTCCTCCAATAGCTCCGCGATAAAACAATAATCACCTGAAGTAATTTTCACCTTTGTCATTTCAGCAGCTCCTTTCTCCCATTTGTCTATCCTGAAATCAATCGCCGTCGATTTATACTATTCTTTACTCCAGTGGTTCCGTGGAAAACTCCACATAAAACAGCCAGTTCTTCCCGGTCAGTTTGCTTTTGTCATAGTCTGTGTCGAGTACAGCTGTGTCCACTGAATCGCTTCCGGTGTTCAGGATTCCCAGATAGATCTTCTGACCGTCTGCGATATCCTTGGACTCGGGCAGCGAAGTGAACAGTATGCCGTCCCCGTCCTTCGGATAACCCGAGAGCTGAATGTCTGAAGCGCGGCTGGTGTTGCCGTTAGCGGATACTCCTATGGTCGCTATTCCGTCCTTGCCGCAGAATCCGGCAACGCCTTCGGATGCTCCATCCAGCGCGATGCTCCCCTGTCCTTCATCTTTCACCAGCTTGCCGTCTTTGTAATACTCTATTCCCAACTTCGCGGATTTGTAAGTTTCATCGACATCGAATCCTGCAAAGGCAGAAAAGTCTCCGGTCGAAAGGATCTCGATGGCGGCTTTTGCCTGCTGGTCTGATGTGTCCCAAGGACCAATCGTGTTCGTCGCCGACTTGGATCCGCACGCGCATAATGCAGCTATCAGTAATACGCTCAATAAGGTAATTGCTGCTTTTCTTTTCATGTCCGTCTTATACCTCCGTTTATACTGTATTGTACTGAATTGTATTGTATCACATTGTTTCTGAGGAAAGCAAAAGACGGCGGCGTTGCCACCGTCTTTGATTTTTGATGTAACTGCAGAATCTATTCCTGCTTTTCTATATCCGCATCAGCCTGTTTCGCTGCCTGTTTAGCGGCCTTGCTCCGCTGAAGATAAGGGAGTACTCCCTCTCGATATGAGAAATCACATATCGCGGCAACCGGTATCGCGAGCAGGATCCCGCCGATGCCAAAAGCGTTGCCCATCGTCACGATTGCAATGAGAATCAGGAGGCCGGATACGCCGAGCGTGTTGCCGAAGAGTTTGGGCTTGATGATATAGCCGTCAGCAATCTGCAGAACCACAGTAAGCCCGATGAACATGACCGCATAGAGCGGATTCACCAAAAGCAGGATAAATCCGCCGAGCACCGCTCCAATTACCGGCCCGAATGTTGGAATGAGGTTGGTAATGGCTGCGATGATAGAGATCAGACCCACATACGGCATCCGCAGGATCAACATGACAATTGCAGTGATCACACCGACGATTATGGCGTCCAGAAGGCTGAAAACCAAATAGCGGTTCAGGATACGATCGCAGCGTCTGATGAAGTACAGGACGCTGTTCAGTTTTTCATCCATTATCAGCGCTGACAGGAGTTCTTTTGCATCTTTTTTGAGTGTTGCTTTTGCTGCAAGCAGATAGATCGCCAGCACTGCGCCGATGACAATATTGACTATACCTCTCGCAAAACCGGTCAGAAATGCCGTTATATTGCCTCCATATCCCTTCAGGAAGTTGATTGCCTGATCTGCCACTTCATTAGCACTTCCAGGTATATAAATCAAACTGGTGGCTCCCAGTTTCTCGAGAAACGCATGGATGTATTCCTGATAAGCCGGTGCATTGCTCACAAAGGATGTGATACTGCTTATCAGCTGCGGAACCAGGGTGAACCCCAGTACCACGATGGCTGCCACAAATGTTGCAAAAGCAAGAATGACTGATACGCCCCAGCTTCCTTTCTTGAGATTTTTGAAAAATTTCCTCTCATACAGCATCGCCAGCGGATTCATCAGATAGGCGACGATACACCCGATTACCACCGTGTTGAAAAACCTTCCTAAGGTTTTCAGACCGCCGGCAATGGCAGGCAAATGCATCAGCACAACATAAAGAACCACTGCGATACACAGTGCAACGGCGTAGGGATACCATTTTTTAGACTGCAGTTTCTTCATTCTTCTCAGACCTCCCGGAGTTCTTAATCCATCTTAATGAATGGCAGATGGTTAATGACTCGCTTAATTACTGTAGTTTCAATATAACTACAGTATCTCTGCAAATCAATAAACAGTATCACCTAATACGTTTTAACTCCAACACTTCTTGTGAATTTGTCGGTTTTCAGGCAATTATATCGATTCCGATTCATGACAT
>CACYBO010000122.1 GCA_902772685.1 uncultured Eubacteriales bacterium
ACTGGCAGACGCGCACGGTTCAGGTCCGTGTCGGAGCAATTCGGTGGAGGTTCGAATCCTCTTATCCGCACCAAAAAGACGGCTGATAACCAGCCGTCTTTTTCTTTTCCGTTTGATCTGTGTCAGCAGATCCGTTTAGATGTGACACATTAGTCATTAAGCTCAGATGTGCAGTGCGGGCATCTTGTTGCCTTAATAGGAATCTCCTGCAGGCAGAACGGGCACTCTTTGGTGGTCGGTTCTTCTTCAGCTTCTTCCTTCTTAGTGATTGATGCTGCTTTGTTCATCGCCTTGATGATGCAGAACAGCACAAGTGCGACAATCAGGAAGTTGATAACTGCCATAATGAATGCGCCGTATTTGATGTCGACGTTAAAGACAGTTGCAACCAGATTGTTGAAGTCAACCTTGACGAACAGACCGATCAAAGGCGAGATGATGTCATCAACCAGGGATGTCACGATGGCAGTGAATGCAGCGCCGATGATGATGCCGATAGCCATGTCCATTACATTGCCGCGCAGTGCAAACTCTTTGAATTCACTAATAAAACTCTTCATTTCCACTCTCCTTATGTATTATTGAATAATTATGTTAAAATTGCCAAGTCATTATAACACAAAAAATCAGTTTGTGAGAGTTAACTTGTGTTATAATGAATCAAATTGGAGTATTGAGGTACAAATTAAAAAATACTATTGGTAACAGACTTGGATAATATATTTGATAACGATATAGATGTAAGAATGGCAAATGCCATTCATGAAGAACGCAGGAAGCAAAAGCAAAAGGACTTGAAAAGAAAGAAAAAAGCAGCAAGGCGCAGATTGATACTCGCCCTTGTTCTTTTAGCTGCGTTCGTCTGTTTTATTTTCGGGATCGTCAAACTGTTTTCCTCCGACGTGTTTCACGATGAGGAAGAGTTTATCACTTTTGCCGATGAAAAATTTGAAACAGATGCTGTGTGTCCTGAGAGTGATGTGGATGACAGGGAATATCACTTTAACGAAGATGGCACTTCTTACGCAATCAAGCGCGGGAATTGGGTTGATGGCGACACGAAGAGCTACATCGATAAAAAGATTGATTCCATATTGAAAAAAGAAAACAGCTCCATGGCGCTTCTGATTGACGCAGGAGCCTACGAAGCCCCGAACGGCGCTGTCAGTACGGTTGTTCATTTCAGTACATACAATGCTGATGGCAGACATATGAAGATTGAGTCGGCGAAGGCGGATACGAAGCTGTTTGACGGAGAAACAGGCAAAGGGGCGGATTCGCTGCAGGTCATGAACGTCAACTACAAGACCAAAGCGCAGGACTACGCCGAAGAGTATTTCAGCAAGACATACAGCGATAAGGATCTCAAAGATGACTGGGAGAGATTTGTTACCAGCGATGATACAAACTTCAATAAGTTCGTTATCACAGAGGATCAGATTGCATTCTTTTTCGATCAGGATACTGTTCTGATACCGGAAGACGGCACGCCTGCGGTCAGTATTCCTCAGACAATCATCGGCTCAACGATCAGACCGGAGATCCTCGAAAGATATGTAGACAAATCGAAGCCGATGGTGGCGCTTACGTTTGACGACGGCCCGTATTCGAAGACGGAGATGAAAATACTTGACACACTGGAGGAGAATGGAGGTGTTGCCACATTCTTTTACCTGGGAAACAGAGTCAAGAACGATTATAAATCAGCGAAGAGAGCTGTCAAACTTGGATGTGAACTGGGGAATCACTCATGGAGCCACCCGGTTATGTCACAACTCGACAACAAGGAAATTGCAAGTCAGATCAACAAAACAAACGCTGTAATCTACAAGTACTGCGGAGTGGAACCTGTCGTCGCAAGACCGCCTTACGGAGAGTATAATGACAAGGTTCTGAAGAGGACCGGCATGGCGCAGATACTATGGTCGCTGGATACGATGGACTGGAAGACCAGGGACGCCGAGAAGAGCTTCAAGGCAGTAAAGAAGGCAAAGAATCTGGATGGAAAAATCATTCTGATGCACTCAATTTACAAAGAGTCGGCAGAAGCGACAGAACTGATAGTTCCTTGGCTCAAAGATAACGGATATCAGCTTGTTACAGTCAGTGAACTGATAAAATACAAGACCGGCAAACCGCCGCAGGCAGGAAAAGTTTACAAAAAGGTCAATTAGGAGACGAGTATGATCATAACGAAACGGAGCGATTACGCTCTGAGAGTATGCAGAGCTCTCAAAGACGGAAAAACCCATAATGTCCGTGAAATATGTGAAAATGAAGATATTCCGAAAGCCTTCGCGTATAAGATTATCCGTGAACTGGAACAGAGCGGGATCGTCAAGTCCGAAAGAGGCAAAGAAGGCGGATATTATCTGAACAGAAAACTGGAAGATCTGACTGTTTACGACATTGTAAGCGTTACAGAAGACGATCTGGCTATCGTCCACTGCATGAAGGAAGACTGTGGCAGAAATACGGATGATATACCGTGCAGAATGCATTCCGAACTGGAACGAATACAGCAGATTCTAGAACAGGAGCTGAAGGACAAACCGATTTCAGCAATCATAGGCTGAGCTTGCTGATTGCTGTTTTCATATCTTCAGGAAGAGGAGCCTGAAATTCCATTTTTTCTTTTGTGATAGGATGGATCAGAGTCAAGCCGGCAGCATGAAGTGCCTGTCTGCTGATGAGAGATAAATCTTCACCGCCATAGAGACTGTCGCCAAGCACAGGACAGCCGATATGCGACATATGTACTCTGATCTGGTGCGTTCTTCCCGTTTCCAGAAGCAGCTTCAGAAGAGTATGATTCCTCAGATGTTCAATAACTTCATAATGAGTAATAGAAGGGGCGCCGTCTGAAACGACGCCTCTTCTTACGTCTTCAGGATCTGGTCTGCCTATAGGCAGATCTATTGTGCCGCTTTCAGCGAGAATTTCACCCTTTACGAGGGCGATGTATTGTTTTGAGATCTGTTTATTTCTCATCTGATCCGTGATGTGATTCTGACAGTATGCGTTCTTCGCAACTAAAAGAAGACCGGATGTGTCTCTGTCCAGTCTGTTTACGAATCGTATTTTGAAGATTCGCCCCGTCTGTTCCATATGATAGGCGAGCGCATTCGCACATGTTCCGGCCGGATGGCCTTTGGTCGGGTGTACCACAAGACCGGGCTGTTTGTTGATGACCATCAGATCATCATCTTCATAAACGATATCCAGAGGAATTGCTTCCGGCGGGAAATTGCTGTGTTCGTCAGGCAGGGTGATGCTGATAACATCACCTTCACAGACTCTGTGCCATCCTTCAGTCGGTTTGCCGTTCTTCAAGGTCAGCTTTTCACGCTTGATCCTGTTTCTCAAACGCGCCGAAAAATCAAAGTACTGCCTTGTGATCTGGCGGACTTCCATTCCTTCATCTTCACTTGTCACAATGTGTCTGAACTGGGTCATCAGAGGAATTTGTCTTTTACTTTGCTCCAGAAGTCGTAATCACTGAATCTGATCAGATTGACCGATTTATCGGAGATTTTCACTTCGATTTCTTTCAAATTGGAATAACCGGTCTCGATACCATCACTGGTAATATAGATAATCTTCTCCGAATTTTCGGGGACAATGCCCAAAGTGAGATCGGAAGGAAGCATGATGCTGGAGGTGAATGACCGGAAGACAGTCGTGTTCATAGGCGCAATAGGAGTGACCTGCAGGAGATTCAGTCTCGGGTCAACGATAGATCCTCCAACAGAGTAGTTGTACGCAGTGCTTCCTGCGGATGTCGCAACAAGAATTCCATCGCCGCTGAATCGTTCGATCGGCTTCCCGCCTATAGACAGGTCAAAGTGGATGGAATAGGATTTGCTGCCGGTGATTGCAATCTCATTAAGTCCGATATGTGTATAACTGTTGCCGTCCGCGTCCGTGGCGACGCCCATGACGGTGCCTAGCTTCTGAATCGTGTAGTTGCCGCGTTCGTAATCTTCGATAAATGACTCGAAATCCTCAGGCCAGATTTCCTGGAAGAAACCCAGATGACCGGTGTTGATGCCGACAATAGGAGTCTCAGGGAAATCACAGCGGTGCATGGTGCGGAGAAATGCACCGTCGCCGCCTATGCATATGAGGAGTTCTGCGTCTTCATCGTAGCCTTCAGCAACCTTATATCCGCGGATCAGGAGCTTTTGCTTCAAAATGGAGGCAACATCTTCTGATAATTCTGTTTCGTTCGTAAATAAAGAAATCAGTCCGTTTTTCATCTATCTTACCATTCCTTCAAATTCATCCAGCAGTTGATTAAACTTGTCCATCGCTTTTCTGATCGGTTCCGGACTGGACATATCGACTCCTGCAATCTTCAGCAACTCAATCGGATAGTCTGATTCACCTGTTCTAAGGAAATCAATGTAGTCATCCGCAGCAGGTTTTCCTTCAGTGAGAATTCTGTCACAAATAGCTGCTGCTGCAGAATACCCGGTGGCGTATTTGTACACATAAAAGGCATTGTAGAAATGCGGAATGCGCGCCCATTCATATCGGATCGTGTCGTCCCGTTCAACAGCCGGACCGTAGTACTTGTCATTCAAAGCCTGATATTCGCTGCACATCCACTCTCCGGTCAGGACCTGCCCGGATTCAATCGCTTTATGTGTGATATCCTCAAACTCCGCGAACATCGTCTGTCTGAAGAGGGTCGTGCGGAACTCCTCCAGATACATATTGAGCAGATACTTCCTCATCCGTTTATCGGTTTCCTTGTTCAGCAGGTAATTCATGAGAAGAGACTCATTGACCGTTGACGCAGTTTCAGCTGTGAAAATCGAATGACTGCCGTATATGTATGGCTGGGAGTCTCTTGTGTATCTTGAGTGCATGGAGTGTCCCATCTCATGAATGATCGTGAACACATCCTTTAAGGTATCCGTGTAGTTCAGCAGGATATACGGATAGCTGTCATAGCATCCGAAACTGTAAGCGCCGCTCGTCTTGCCTTTGTTTTCATATACATCGATCCACCCCTGGCTGATGCCTTTGTTCATCTTTCGGATATAATCTTTTCCCAGAGGCTTCAGCGCTTCCCGGATAATATCCAGACCGTCTTCGAAGGAGACTTTTCTGTTCGGGATTTTAATGAGAGGAACGTACATGTCGTACATGTACATCTTATCGAGCCCAAGCAGTTTTTTTCTCAGCTCGACATAACGGTGCATGCTCGGCAGGTTATCGTTTACTACACTGACCAGATTATCATAGACAGCGCCCGGGATATTGTCTCCGGAAAGTGCCGCTTCTCTCGATGAACCGTATCCGCGGATTCTGGCATTGACCACATCTGTTTTCGTGTTGTAGTTATAGGCAGCGGAAATAGTGTTGATCAGATTTTTGAATGAGTCGTACATGGAGTTGTATGCGGACTCACGCAGTACACGGTCCTTGGATTCCATGTGTTTGATGTATGTTCCGTGTGTAACAGGATGCTTTTTACCTTTGCTGTCTACGGCATCATCAAATTTTATATCCGCGTTGTTAAGCATAGTGAAAATATCGTTTGTGGCGCCGGTGATTTCTCCCATCTGCGCCATGACGGACTCTTCTTTTTTGCTGAGGACGTGTTCCTTTTGCCTGAGGGCGTCCTGTATTACGAATTCATATGTTTTAAGCTTCGGGTTTTCATCGATGAAACCGAGCAGTTTTTTTCTCTTGATGGAAAGAAGTTCGGGAGTAAAAAATGATACGGCTGATGAGACATACGCGATGACAGCCATCGATTTGTCCGTCATCCCCTGATAGTAACTGTTGGAGTTGTCCTCATCGCGTCTCATGTGCGCATAGACATAGATTTTTTCCAGTTTCCGCATGATCCTGTCGCGTGACGCAAAGGCATCATACAGGGTATCAGCGCTGTCACCCAGATGTCCTGCGAATTCAGCAGTGTATTTTTCAGCCTGCTTTTTTATCTTTTGCAGGTCACGATCGATCGTGCTTTCATCACTGATCATCGCTTCGATATTCCATTTGTACTTAGGGTCTGTTTTATCTCTGCTTTTCAGTCCTTTTGAGCTCATTTTTTCCTCCGTAACAGTTTTACATTAATCTTGTCATATTGTATAATACTTGAGTTAATTATTCAATAACAGAGAGGTTACACGAGTATGGATAACAGGCCTATCGGCTTCTTTGACTCGGGACTGGGAGGACTCACCTGCATCCCTTATCTCATGAGGGAATTGCCCGAGGAAAAAATAATATATTTTGGTGATACGGCGAGAACTCCTTATGGCTCAAAAGCAACCAGGACCATAAGAAATTTCAGCATGGAGATTGCGGAATTTCTCGTTGAATCAAATGTCAAAATGATCGTCATCGCCTGCAATACGGTAAGCGCCACCTGTGTAGATGATCTGCAGGAGAGGTTCCCTCAGATTCCTATCATCGGCATCATTGAGCCTACAGCGAGATATGTCGGCACTTACAGAGGCGTTAAAGATAAAGTCGGTGTAATAGGGACGAAGGTTACAATCGCGTCCCACGCATATAAAAACAATATCCACCGCTTCAACGACCGGCTTCGTATCGCAGAGGCGCCGTGTCCCGCATTCGTGCCCCTCATCGAAGAGGGAATCATTGACAACGAGATCATGGACCTGACGATCAAGTACTATATGGATTCCTTCGTCATGAACAACGATCTCAACGCGGTCGTGCTCGGCTGCACACACTATCCGCTCATCAAAAAGAATATAGAGAGACTGTATCCCCAGCTTGATATCATCAATCCTTCGGATATCGTAGTCGGAAGGATAAGGGAAGTGCTGGACGACCGGGATGGATTCGCGAACGGTTCTGACTTCACAAACCTGTTCTATGCAAGCGACCTGAGTGAAAACTTTATCAACATGATCGATAACATCTTCAGGGATGAGGAAAAGAAAGTTAAGTTCCTCAATTTCGATCTTGAGAGGGAGAACGGAAGATGAACTATTACGAACTGACAGAGTATCTGGAAATCGAAGACGGTTCCCAGCTTCATTATTTTGAAGAGATGGCGGACCTGATCGAAAGCGATGAGCATATCGATCACGACGCCCTGCAGACTCTCTTCAGCGAGGTCGACAGAGATATTGCAGCGAGTCTGTTGGATGACTATTTCAATGACATCACAAGCGGACTTCCGGAGGAGCAAAGCGAGCTCTTCTCATTGCTGGATCAGATTAGAATGGAACTGACCGGAATTATCCGCAATATATCTGAGGATGATCCGGAACCGTTCCTTCATTTCACTGACAGATTCTATAGATTCCGGAATTGGTATGTGTACGACACGGAAGTGTCTGTTCTGGAACGGGATGTGTCAGATGGAGGTTCTGACAGGGAATACATCCAGAGTGTCCGGGATGCGATCGCTACTGCGAGAGCAGGGAAAATCAGCGGGGATGAGTATGCTTTTGATTTTTCTACTGCGCTCGATTACGATATCGATTACTATGCGATGTCTTTCTCGGATCTGATCGACTCATCCGATGAAATCGATGAAGAGTGATCTGAACGATGAAGCATAACCGCGACAAGACATACATCACCGGCGTCATCTCCATGCTCAGCTGCAGTGTGCTGTGGGGCTTTCTGCCGATTTACTGGCAGGCACTGCGGCCTATTGATTCCTGGGTGATTATATTTTATAGAATTTTCCTTGTGGGATTTGTTTCCGGTATCGCGACACTGAAACTTTACGGATGGCAGGCAGTAAAAGAACAGATCACCGTCCGTCAGCGCCCGGGCATTCTCGGCGGTCCGCTCCGGTTTCCGCTGGCGGGGCTGCTGATTACAGCGAACTGGAGCATTTACATCTGGGCGGTCAACGCGGATCACGTGATTCAGACATGCGTCGGTTATTATATCGAACCGCTGATGGTATGCGTGCTGGGAATCGTGCTGTTCCGTGAGAAACTAACAGGATTCAAGCTGACTGCATTGCTTTTCGCACTGGCCGGGCTGGTGGTTCTTCTGGTCCACTTCCGGCAGGTGCCGGGCATCGCACTTGGGCTGGCTCTGACGTTTGCTGTCTACGCTGCACTGAAGAAGCATTTCGATCTGCCCGCTATCATGTCCGTCTTTTTGGAAACACTGTTTCTGATGCCAGCGGCTCTGGCTGTCGTTATCTGGCTGGAATGTACAGGGCAGGGTGCTATCGGAGTGGCAACGCCGGGCAAATACCTGCTTCTCCTGTGCTGCGGAATCCTTACCGCCGCTCCGCTGTCATTCTTCGCGGACGCAGCGACGAAGATCCCTTTGATCATGGTGGGACTGCTGGAGTACCTCTCGCCATCGATTTCCCTGGTGATCGGCATATTCTTTATGAAAGAGCCCTTTGACCTGGTGCAGTTTAGTGCTTTTGCAATCGTATGGGTTGGGCTCGCGTTCTTCACATACGGAGAAATCAAGGCTTCGAAGGAGAATAGACTGGAATGAATCTGACAATACCTGATCAGAATATAGCATTGTTCAACATATTCGGGGAAGGCTTCGACCGTTTTGCCTTTCCTGCGGAACTGGAGATGTACCGTGTGACCTCCGGTCACGGAGGCGAGTCATTTCTGATCGTCGGCAGTGAGAAACTGGCCCTTTACGACTGCGGAATGTCTTATTGCGGAGAAACGACGGCCTCTAACATCGATGAGACCCTGGCGATGCTGGAGATGAAAAGAGACGGGCGGCATCACAAGCTGGACTATATCCTGCTGAGCCACTCCCATTACGATCATATCGGGGCGCTTCCGGATATTCTGGACCGGTTTCCGGACGCCGTCGTCTGCGGCAGCGAAAAGTGCAAGTCGATTCTTGGACGTGAAAACGCGAGGAAACTGATCCGCCAGCTTGGGGAGGAGGCAAGAGAACTTTATACCCCGGACAGCGGCAAACCGATTCGGACGGATCATTTCCGTGTCGATCGGGTTCTGAAAGACGGCGACAGGATATCTTTAGGAAGGGAGACGATTACGGCTTATGAGACAAAGGGTCACACAGATTGTTCTCTGAGCTATTATATCGAGCCTGCGGGGCTTTTGCTCGCCAGTGAGAGCACAGGGATCCTTGAAGGGAAAGATTACGTGCATACACCTGCACTGAAGAGTTTTCCTGATTCCATCGCGTCAAGCTACCGCTGTGAATCGCTCCAGCCGTCTCATATCTGCCTGCCGCACTTCGGGATGATTCCGGAGAGGCTGAACGGGGAATACTTCGAACAATACAGGAATGAATGCAAAAGCAAGATGGACTTCGTCAGAGCCAGATTGCAGAAGGGTCTTTCCTACGACGAAATGCTGGAAGAATATATTGAAGAGTACTGGTCACCTGTCAAGGAGTCAGAACAGCCTTTCGAGGCTTTCAGGATAAATTCAGGACATATACTGAAAGCTCTGATCAGAGCAGTGGAAGAAGAGTAATAGAAGAAGGAGATACAGAACATGTTTGATGCGGAAAAAGTAAAGAACGATATCGTTGCATGGATCAGAAACTGGTTCGAGATCAACGGCAGCGGCTGCAACGCCGTAATCGGTATTAGCGGCGGTAAAGACAGTTCCGTTGTAGCTGCATTATGCGCGGAGGCCCTGGGCAAGGACAGGGTTGTCGGAGTCATGATGCCCAGAGGCGAGCAGTTCGATATCGATGTCGCAAGAGCGCTCATTGAGCACCTTGGGATCAGAGGAATCGAAGTGAACGTAGGCGAAGCCTGCGACGCAGTTGAAAAACAGGTCGAAGCGGCATTCGGCGAAGTGTCAGTACAGACGAAGACAAACATCCCGCCCCGTGTGCGCATGACCATGCTTTACGCGACCTCGCAGACAGTTAACGGCCGTGTTGCAAACACCTGTAATCTTTCCGAAGACTATGTTGGCTACAATACGATTTTTGGCGACAACGCCGGTGATTTCAGCCCTTTGAGCATGCTTACCGTGCAGGAGGTCAAAGCGATCGGACGAGCGCTTGGACTGCCTTCCATGTTTGTTGATAAAGTTCCTATCGACGGACTGCAGGGAAAAACCGATGAGGACAATCTGGGATTTACGTATGCGGTGCTGGACAGATATATCATGGAGGGCGTTTGCGATGACCCTGAGGCGAAGGAACGAATCGACAGTAAGCACCGGATGAATCTGTTCAAAATGCGTACGATGCCGAAATTTGAATATGAATACGATCAGTGGAGGGAATTATGGCAATAACACAGGAAATGATCGCCCGCATCAATGAACTGGCTGCTAAAAAGAAAGCAGAAGGACTCACCGCAGAAGAACAGGCGGAGCAGAAGGCTCTTTACAAGGAGTATCTGGCTGCCATCCGCGGCAATATGAAAGCGCAGCTGGATAATATCAGATACGTGGAAGACCTTTCGGAAGAAGAATTAAAAGAAGAACTTGCAAATAGGACTAAAAAGGTATAATATAATCCTGGCTTAAAAGTAAATGTTTTATCAAGGAGAGATAATATATGAGAAATGTCTATTTAGACTATTCGGCAACAACTCCCGTTAAGGAGGAAGTTGTAAAGGAAATGATTCCTTTTCTGACTGAAAAGTTCGGAAATCCATCCAGCCTCTATGGCCCCGGACTGGAGGCTAAAGAAGGACTGACCAAAGCCAGGCAGCAGGTTGCGGATCTGATCAATGCGGAAGAGCGGGAGATCTTCTTTACATCCTGCGGCACAGAGGCCGATAACTGGGTGATTGAAGGTGTAGCCGATGCGTTCAGCAAAAAAGGAAATCACATAATAACAACAAAAATTGAGCATCATGCAATTCTGCACACATGCCAGTACCTCGAAAAACACGGCGCTGAGGTAACGTATCTGGATGTGGACGAAGAAGGATTCGTATCTCCGGCAGATCTGGAAGCTGCCATCAAGGATACGACAGTTCTCGTGAGCATCATGATGATCAATAATGAAGTCGGAACGATTCAGCCGATCAAAGAACTTGCGGCTATCGCAAAAGCGCACGGCGTGCTGTTCCACACTGATACGGTTCAGGCGCTTGGCAACGTTCCAATCGACGTGAAAGATCTGGGTGTTGACTTTATATCCATGTCCGCTCACAAGATTTACGGACCAAAAGGCATCGGAGCTCTTTACAAGAGATCCGGAATCAATATCCCGAGTTTCGTGCACGGAGGCGCTCAGGAGAGAAGAAAGAGAGCAGGTACAGAAAATTCGGCGGGTATCGTCGGGTTCGGAAAGGCTGCGGAACTTGCAAATGAACATCTCTATGAACACGCTGCTCACTCCGATGGCCTGCGGAGGAAACTGTGGGAAAAGATCAGTGCGGAAATTCCTGATATCTCCCTGAATGGACCGAAGGATTTCACGAAACGTCATCCGGGGAATCTGAACATTTCCTTTGACTACGTGGAAGGGGAATCGATTCTGCTTCTGCTCGATGCGAACGGCATCAGTGTGAGCACAGGATCCGCCTGCTCCTCGGAATCACTGGACACGTCCCACGTCCTGAACGCGCTTAATGTTCCTCCTGAAAAGGCAAATGGCGCAGTTCGTTTTACAGTCGGTGATTTCACGACAGAAGAGGACATCGATTATGTAGTTGAAAAACTGAAGGAAGTTGTTGCTAAGCTTAGAGAATTATCACCGGTCAGCGGTATGGAAGGATGGAAATAATATGGCTTTATATAACGATACAGTAATGGAACATTTCATGAACCCTCATAATGTGGGTGAGATTGAGAACCCTGATGGCAAAGGCATCTATGGCAGCCCGGTCTGCGGCGACATGATGATGGTCACAATCAATGTAGATGACAATGACGTCATAACCGACGCCAAGTTCAAGACCTACGGATGCGGCAGCGCCATCGCTTCCTCCAGCATGGCTACGGATATGATCAAAGGCATGACCATTGATGAGGCACTTGAAGTCAGCAACAAGAAGATCGTTGAGGAACTCGGCGGACTTCCTGCAATCAAAATCCACTGTTCCGTTCTGGCGGAACACGCAATCAAAAACGCGATTTATGATTATGCTGAAAAAAACGGAAAGTCCTACAAGGGGCTAGAAGGCTATGTGCCTGAAACGGATCCTGACGCCCATGAACACGGCTGTCAGGTTGAAGAATAAACTATGAAAAAGACCAAACTTGGAAACACAGATATATATGTTACTCCAATCGGGCTGGGTGTGCTGACAATCGGCAATACCCAGCTTGATTTGCCTTTGGAAGAAGGCGCGGAGGTCGTAAAGTATGCTTATGAGAAAGGCATCCGGCTCTTTGATACTGCCCAGTACTATGAAACCTATCCGTATATGCGGGAGGCTTTCAGGGATATCGATCTGAGCCTTGACAATCCGGACCGTCCGATCATAGCAAGCAAGAGTCTGGATCATTCATACGAGGAAATGGAAGCCGCGATCCATGAGTGCCTCGACGCTCTGGGAATCGACCGGATCGATATATTCAAGATGCATGAGGTCCGGCAGGAACCGGACTGGTCCGACAGGGCCGGGGCATGGCAGTGCCTGATCGATTACAGGGAAAAAGGCATCGTCGGGGCGATTGGCGTTTCCACACATCATGTTGATATCACGGAAATGATGGCGGATGTGCCGGAATGCGATATCGTATTTCCGCTCATCAACTACGCAGGCCTGGGCATACGGAAGGGCGCCGGACCCGGGACAGCGGAGGAGATGGAAGCGGCGATCAGAAAATGCCTGGATGCGGGCAAGGGAGTTTTTGCCATGAAAGCCTTCGGAGGCGGGAATCTGACCGGAACTTATATGAAGTCCCTGAACTATGTCCGCGATCTGGGATGCCATTCGATCATAATCGGCATGGGAAAGAAAGCGGAAGTTGATGACATTGTCAGATACGCTGAAGGGGAGCTTCCGGATGATTATCAGCCGGAGACAAGAGACAAGATAATCCATATAGACCAGGGTGACTGTGAGGCTTGCGGAGCATGCCTTTCGCGCTGTCCGAACAAGGCGATCTTCTGGAATGAAAAAGGCCTTGCCGACGTCAACTACGATATATGCCTTACATGCGGTTACTGTGCACCGGTATGTCCTGTCAGAGCAATCATAATGTGGTAAATAATCGTTGTACCTTCAGGTAGAGTATGCTATTATTTTCTTGTAAATGAATAGCTGCCCGGATGAGGAATCTGTGAGAGTCTTGACTGCGGCATGAAGTGCTGTCAGCCGAAGCGCCGAAGGGGCAAGGCGGGTGCGAACCGCCGAAACTCTCAGGTACCAGGGATCAGGTTCGGACGGGACTCTGAAGATGTTTTTGACAGAGAGAAATGTACTGTTTTCTCTCTGTTTTTTTTAAGACAGGTAGATGTGAAAGGATGGAAAATAATGAGTAAAACAGGTTTTTCGGCCGCAGATATCCTTCTGCCGGCAAAAGGCAATTACGAAACTTGGGCTGTTGTGGCTTGTGACCAGTTCACTTCACAGCCGGAATACTGGGAGAGCGTTGAGAAGACGGTGGGAGATAATCCTTCGACCTTCCGTATTATTCTTCCGGAAGCGCAGCTCTCAGACGGACATACGGAAGAGCACATTGATAAAATCAATGCAACTATGAAAGAGTATCTGGAAACAGGCGTATTCAAAGAATATCCTGACTCCATGATTTACCTGGAAAGAGTTCAGAGTGACGGCAAAATCAGAAGAGGTCTCATCGGCAAGATCGACCTTGAAGAATATGATTACTCCAAAGGTAGTACGTCGCTGGTCAGAGCAACTGAAGGCACTGTTCTTGAAAGGATACCTCCAAGACAGGCGGTCAGAAGGGATGCTGCAATTGAACTTCCGCACGTTATGCTTCTGATCGACGACGTTGAGAATACGGTTATCGGACCTCTCTCAGCCTGCGAAGATGTCATCTACGATTTTGACCTGATGGAAGGCGGCGGCCACGCAAAGGCATGGCTTGTTCCTGAAAATCTCAAAGAGGGCGCATGCAAGGCTCTTGAAGCTCTGGCTGATGCACAGCCGCTCCTGTTTGCAGTAGGTGACGGCAACCACTCCCTTGCTTCCGCAAAAGCACTCTACGAAGAGGAAAAAGCGAAATTCGGTCCAGGCAGTGAAAATACGCTCCCATCAAGATATGCTCTTGTTGAAATAGTTAATCTCTATGACGAGGCGCTGGAATTTGAGCCGATCCATCGAGTTCTGTTCGATGTTGATCCGGAAGCGCTTCTCAAGGCCTTTAAGGAAGAATACCCGTCTACGATAGACGGAAAGGGCGAGGGCCATGTTATTCGTTACGCTTATGAAGGCGTTGACGGATACATCACAGTGACAGAGCCGAAGGCACAGCTGGAAGTAGGCACGCTGCAGTCATTCCTTGACAAGTATATCAAGGAGCGCGGCATCGGCATCGATTACGTCCACGGTGATGAAATCACAATTGAACTCGGCCAGAAACCGGGCTGCATGGCGTTTCTCCTGCCGGCTATGGATAAGGGCGATCTGTTCAGATCCGTCATCAATGACGGCGCGCTTCCAAGAAAAACATTCTCCATGGGTCACGCAGAAGACAAGAGATACTACATCGAGGCCAGAAAAATCAAGTAATTACCCAATTTATTGTGTTTTTTCCGCAATTAGGGCTAAAAAAGGTCAAATACTTGTGGTATAATACCATCTGTGTTGATTTAGATAGTTAAAGTGATAAAACCAAAAAAGGAGAAATTATGGAACTGAAAACTCCACTGTATGAAAAACATCTGG
>CACYBO010000123.1 GCA_902772685.1 uncultured Eubacteriales bacterium
GCTACTACGTCTTCGCCCTGTGCGTTTACGAGGAACTCACCGAAGATAGCCTTTTCGCCATTTACAGGTGATCTTGTGAACGCTACGCCTGTACCTGAAGTGTCACCCATGTTACCGAATACCATGGACTGAACGTTTACAGCTGTTCCGATGTCATCCGGAATCTCATTGAGCTGTCTGTAGAGGATCGCTCTCTCTGTATTCCATGATCTGAATACAGCCTTGATAGCTTCCATCAGCTGTTCCTTAGGATCCTGTGGGAAATCAGATCCGATTTCCTCTTTGTACATCGCTTTGTATCCGGCGATAATTTCCTTCAGGTCGTCTGTATCGAGATCTACATCGAACATAACGCCCTTCTTGTCCTTCTGGCCGTCAAAGATCTCATCGAATTTGCTCTTGCTGATGCCCATTACAACGTCACCGAACATCTGGATGAATCTTCTGTAGGAGTCATATGCGAAACGAGGATTTCCTGTCAGCGCTGAAAGTCCTTCAACTGTCTCGTCATTAAGCCCCAGGTTCAGAATAGTATCCATCATGCCTGGCATTGAAATCTTAGCACCGGAACGAACAGATACGAGAAGCGGATTTGACGCGTCGCCAAACTTCTTCTCTGTTACTGTTTCCAGATCTGCTAATTTGATGTAGATATCATCAACGATATCCTGACCAATCGTCTGGCCTTCCTGATAATATCTTGTGCAGGCTTCCGTTGTTACCGTGAAGCCAAAAGGCACCGGCAAACCGATTTTTGTCATCTCCGCCAGATTGGCACCCTTACCACCCAGAAGGTCTCTCATATCCTTTGAGCCTTCATTGAATGAATAAACAAACTTTCCCATTTCTTTACTCTCCTCATTTATGTTTTAATTTTAAAGAATGACAATGTTAAAACTCGAGTCTCTCCTCGATGTAGCTCCGTACGTCACCAATCGGAATCCTCACCTGATCCATGGTGTCACGGTCTCTTATCGTTACACAACCGTCTTCGGCCGTGTCAAAATCGACGCAGATGCTGAACGGCGTGCCGATTTCATCTTCACGTCTGTATCTCTTGCCTATGGAACCGGCTGTATCGTAGTCGACCATGAAATGCTTCTTGAGCTCATGATAAACAGGCTCCGCCACATCTCCCAGCTTCTTGCTCAAAGGCAGTACAGCCGCCTTGAAAGGCGCCAGTGCCGGATGCAGCCGCAGTACCTTGCGCACATCCTCCTTGCCTTTGTCATCCGTCAGTATTTCCTCATCATAGGCGTCTACGAGGAACGCGAGGAGCATTCTCTCAACACCGACCGACGGTTCAATACAGTACGGAATGAACTTCTCATTGGTTTCAGGATCAAGATACAGCATGTCCTGTCCTGAATGTTCCTGATGAGCAGAGAGGTCGAAATCTGTTCTGGAAGCAATGCCCCACAGCTCACCCCATCCGAATGGGAACAGGAATTCAATGTCTGTCGTTGCGTTGCTGTAGTGTGAAAGCTCTTCCGGATCGTGATCCCTCAGCCTCATATGCTCTTCTTTGATTCCCAGATTTCTCAGGAAATCTGCGCAGTAGTCCTTCCAGTATACGAACCAGTCAAGTTCCGTCCCCGGCTTGCAGAAGAATTCCAGCTCCATCTGTTCAAACTCTCTGGTCCTGAAGATGAAGTTGCCCGGAGTGATCTCGTTTCTGAACGACTTGCCGACCTGCGCAATACCAAACGGGAGCTTCTTTCTTGCTGTTCTCTGAACATTTTTGAAATTAACAAAGATGCCCTGGGCAGTCTCAGGTCTGAGATAAATCTCCGCCTTTGAATCCTCTGTAACGCCCTGGAATGTTTTGAACATCAGGTTGAACTGGCGGATTCCGGTAAAGTCTGACTTGCCGCATTCCGGACACTTGACATTGTTCTCGGCGATAAACTGTTCCAGTTTCTCGTTCGACCATCCGTCGACCTGAACATCATTCTCGCCGGCAGCATGCAGGTGATCCTCTATGAGTTTATCCGCGCGGAATCTGGCCTTGCAGGCTTTGCAGTCGATCAGCGGATCCGCAAATCCTCCTACGTGACCTGACGCCACCCATGTTTCAGGGTTCATAAGAATCGCAGCATCCAGTCCGACATTGTACTCAGACTCCCGCACGAACTTCCTGCGCCATGCGTCCTTGATGTTGTTTTTGAGTTCCACTCCGAGTGGACCGTAATCCCAGGTGTTGGCCAGCCCGCCGTAAATCTCAGAACCGGGGAAGATAAACCCTCTGTTTTTGGCGAGAGCCGTGATTTTATCCATTGTAACTTCTGTGGTCATTATTCTCCGATGTCCTCTTTTACTTCCTCTTCATATTCTTCATATTCGTCTTCAGCTTCTTCAACTTCTTCTTTGACTTCCTCAGCAGGTTCAGCTTCCTTTGCAACTCTTTCCTTGAGGTCATCTCTGATATCTTCAGCCTTGTCCTTCAGATCCTGAGCGGCGTCCTTTGCCTTGTCATAAATATCGCTTTCCTTAGCTTTATCATAGATGTCCTCAGCCTTGCCCTTCAGATCCTGAGCGGCATCCTTAGCTTTGTCATAAATGTCGCTGTCCTTGGCCTTGTCATAGAAGTCCTTGCCTTTGCCCTTCAGTTCTTCAAACTTGTCGCTGCCGAACTCTGCCGCCTGTGAAACCTTGTCGGAAACAGCGTCGCTGACATCGATGATGGTTCCGTCCGTCTTGACAACTTCGATGCTGCATTTGAATCCAAAGGCTGCAACGATTGCTACGACTGAAGCCAGCGGAGCGATACAGATTCCCAGAATGCCTGCGTTCAAAGGAACATTCAGTACTACGTCTGAATCCTTCTTGACCAGAATCTTAGCCACATTTCCCTTCTTTACGAGATTCTTGAGGCTTGTGAACAGAGCTTCGCCCTTTTCACCGAAAGCTCTCCTCTTATCCCCTGAGTTTACTGTCTCTTCAATCGCGATGATTGCGTCTACTACGCTGCCATCCGCATCCTCGAGCGCTTTCTTTGCTTCTGCGTACGTTACGCCTGTTCTGTCTTTGACCAGTTCAATCTTTTCAAGTGTGATTTCCATTGTGTGATCCTCCCTCATTAAATCATACTTTCACTCTTTATATTCGAGGCGTCCAGATGATATGCTGCATACTCCCTTATAATCTTCTGCAGCCCTTTGCCTGTATCCTCGTTCAGCGCAATATTTTCAAGCTTTTTAAGTGAATTGTTGTTAAAGTATTTTAATGCATTGATTATATCAAAACTCGAAGGGTAAATCAATGCACTGCGTGCCGAATTCTCCCCTTCTTCCGTTATGATCTTCCTATGACATTCATCGCATATCACGCCGCCGTCCTCAATGCTGAACCATGGACCTGCCGGCTCTCCACATACTGCGCATCTGTCGAGAACAGGAGCTACGCCCAGATAATGGAACAGCTTCGTCTGGTATGCCAGCACCAGTGTTCCAAAGCCTTTCTCTCTCCGCTCGAGAACATCAAAAAAGTCCAGGAGCAAATCAAAAGCAGCAGGTACGGGAACCTCCTGATGCAGCACTTTTGAAGTGAACTCGAGCACATAGGCGCCGTTGAAGTACTTGTCGACGTTTTCACCGATTCCGTAAAAACTCCTGACGACCTCCGCTCCATCGATATTGTAACTGTCCCTTCCTCTATGCAGGCTGTATCTTCCGAACGTAAAGTGCTGCAGCGCGAGAGCGCTCTTGCTTTTGCCCCGTTCGCCCAGACTTGTTCCTGCGCTGATTTTGCCGTACTCTCTGGTGAAAAGCAGGAGCATGCGTCTTCCATATGAAGTTTTTGTTTCCCTGAGGACGATGCCTTCAGTATCCGCCTTCATGTTCTCTTCCCGCCTTTACACTCAGTCCTTGTATCCGAAATTGGTAAGGGCTATGTCGCTGTCTCGCCAGTTCTCTCTGACCTTAACCCATGTTTCAAGAAATACTCTTGTTCCGAGGAGTGCCTCAATTTCCTGACGGGCGCTTTTGCCTATGCCTTTGAGTTTTCTGCCGCCCTTGCCGATTATCATTCCCTTATGGGATTTCCGCTCGCAGTAGATAACCGCTCCGATCCTCGTAAGATCGTCCTGCTCTTCATACTGCTCTATTTCCACCGCGACGCCGTGAGGAACCTCATCCTGCAGATAGAGCAGGATTTTCTCACGTATAATTTCGCTCACGATGAATCTAGCGGGATTCTCCGTCACGATATCGTCCGGGAAGTACATCGGTCCTTCTTCCATGAAACCTGCCGCCGCCTTGATGACGTCTTCCACGTGGGTCCCGTCGATCGCCGATGTCCCCAGTATCTCCGAGAACACTCCCGTCTCCTCATATTCTCTGTATATCTGTGCAAAAGCATCAGGCTCCAGCTTATCAATCTTATTGATGACAAGTATCTTTGGCGTGTCTGTTTCTTTCAGAAGCTGCAGGATATACTTATCCCCGGGGCCTTTGCTCAGAGCGTCGTCGACGATGAAGATGATGGCATCCACCTCGCCGAAGGTCGCAATCGCGGAATCCGTCATGTACTCGCCCAGCTTGTTCCGAGGTTTGTGGATTCCCGGAGTGTCGATGAACACGATCTGCACATTGTCCTCCCCTTCCTTCTCCGCATAGTGTGTATAAATGCCCCTGATCGTATTCCTGGTCGTCTGGGGTTTTTCAGTTGTAATTGCAATTTTCTCTCCGAGAATGGCATTCAGCAGAGTGGACTTACCTACATTCGGTCTGCCTATTATCCCAACAAATCCTGATTTCACTGTTCTTTCTCCTCTCCGCTGTCAGCTGCATCTCTTCCAAGTCCCAATGAATCCATAATCTCTTCTTCCCGTTTCCTCATCTCGCGTTTGTCCTCGTCGGTCTCATGATCGTATCCGAGAAGATGCAGAACACTGTGTGTGAAAAGATACAGTGTCTCCCGCTCCTTTGAGTGCCCGAACTGCTCTGCCTGTTCCTCAATCTTATCCATGCAGATGACTACATCGCCAAGAGGCACCGTCTGCCCTTCCTCCTGCGCATTGCCGCAGGCATCCTCCAGTTCTTCCAGACTGCCGAACATCGGAAATGACAATACATCTGTCGGTCTGTCTACTCCTCTGTACGTTCTGTTGAGTTCATGGATCTCGTCCAGAGATACAAAAGAAAGGCTGATTTCCACATCCATCCCTGTGCATGCGGAAGCCGCCTCCTTAAGCTTATCCATCATCTCTCCGTTTAAAACGCCCTCATCGTTTACTATGATTTCCATTCCGGTATCTACTTCTCCTCTTCATCCTTCGGCGGATGCGCCCTGTAATATCTGTCATATGCGCTTATGACTTTTTTGACAAGCTGATGTCTGACAACGTCAACCTCTTTCAGATAACAGAAGCCAATATCATCTACGTCCTTAAGCACTTTGCGCGCCTCAATCAGCCCCGACTTTTTTCCACGGGGCAGGTCGATCTGCGTAATATCTCCGGTTACAACCACTTTTGAGCCGAAGCCCATTCTGGTCAGAAACATCTTCATCTGTTCCGGCGTGGTGTTCTGGGCCTCGTCCAGAATGATAAATGAATTGTCAAGAGTCCTTCCTCTCATGTACGCCAGAGGAACCACCTCAATGACTTCTTTTTCTTTCAGCCTCAGGGCACTTTCCCTTCCGAGCACATCGTACAGAGCGTCATAAAGCGGTCTGAGATACGGATCGACCTTCTCCTGAAGATCGCCAGGCAGGAATCCCAGTCTTTCGCCCGCCTCGACTGCCGGTCTCGCCAGAATGATCTTCTGAACATCCTTGTTCTTGAACGCCTGCACAGCCATGGCGACGGCGATGTAGGTTTTTCCTGTTCCTGCAGGTCCAATGCCGAACACGATGTCTTTGTTCCTGATGGTCCTGACGTAATCCCTCTGCCCTATCGTCTTTGGTCTGAGGGGCTTGCCATCGTGTGTAAAGCAAATAATTTCTCTGTCAAGATGCACGTTCTCCGACTGTTTGCTGTATGAAATCCCGTTCTCTGTCAGATCTGTGATATATCCCACTTTCTGCTGATCCAATACCTCTCCCTTTCTGATCGTCGCGATCATTTCTCTCAGAATCGCAGCAGCGTGCTCCACTCCGGCGCTTAGCCCGCCCTTGATGACCAGTCCATCGCTCCGCTGAATTATCGTTACGCCGAACATATCCTCGATGTTCCGAAGATTCTGATCCATTCCGCCGAACAGCTCGCGTCTGTCGACGCTGTCGTCCAGGGAAATTGTTTCAATTGCTGCATTATTGTTTATTATCGAATTTCTCTCCATGTGTTCATTATACACCAGTTATTATACTGCGCCAGTAATTATCTTCTCAGCAGCTTTGATTCCGTCAACCGCAGCCGACATGATGCCGCCGGCGTATCCCGGCCCTTCGCCTGCAGGAATCACCCCTGCAAATCCTTTCGCCTGCATGTTTTCTTCTCTCAGGATACGCACCGGCGAGGAACTCCTCGTCTCTACCGCGGTCAGTCTTGCGTCATCCCTGTCGAACCCCCTGATCTTCCGGCCAAAAACAGGCATAGCCTCCAGAATGCATTCCGATGCAAAGGCAGGAATGCTGCTCCTGACCGGGTCCTTATCGGCAGCGCTCTTCGGTTTGCCGTCCTCCTGTTCCGCGCTTCTGCGGAACGCTCCATAGGTAGATTTCGCCATTCCTCCGTCTGTTCTGTTCTCCCAGGCAAGTTTCTCGTACTTTCTCTGAAACTCGATGCCCGCCAGAGGATGATCACTTTCAAAATCTGATGTTCGGACATCCACTAAAAGGCCGCTGTTGGCGTATTCACTGCTGCGGGCGCTGACACTCATGCCGTTCGTTACAGAAGTGCCCGCCTCTGTTGATGCGTTGATGACCTGTCCCCCCGGACACATGCAGAAGGTGTATACACCGCGGCCTCTGCTGCCGTCTTCACCGTTCCTGCATCTGCAGCTTAATTTATAGTCTGCCGGACCAAGTATCTCAGCGAGCTTCGGATCACCGTACTGTCTCTCATTTATCATCTCCTGCGGATGCTCGATTCTGACTCCGATGGAAAAAGGCTTTTGTTCCATCTCAAATCCGGTCTTGTGCATCATGCGGAAAGTATCTCTTGCGCTGTGCCCTACAGCGAGGATAACGTGATCCGTCTCAATCAGTTCCACGCCTGACGGACTGCAGACCCTGATTCCTCTGATCGCCGCAACGGTTCGGCCGCTTGCCTTCCTGTCTCCTTCGAGCACAAACTCTTCCAGGCGTGTGCTGAACCGCACTTCTCCGCCAAGCCTCTCTATCTTATGCCTCAGCTCCGGCACGATCTGTCTGAGTTTGTCTGTGCCGATGTGAGGCTTGTGCTTATATATTATCCCGGGGTCTGCTCCTGCCCTGACAAATTCCTCAAGCACCTTTCTGATGCGCACATCCCTGATTCCCGTGGTCAGCTTGCCGTCTGAAAATGTTCCTGCACCGCCTTCTCCGAACTGCACGTTCGATTCGGGATCAGGTGCTGCAGATGGTTTCTCCCAGAAGCTTTCAACATCCGCGATCCGCTCCTCAACGGTCTTCCCCCTTTCGATGACGATGGGGTTCATCCCGGCCTCTGCCAGAATCAGGGCCGCAAAAATGCCGCAGGGTCCGAATCCTGCAACAACAGGCCTGCTCTGTCCCGTGTCTTCTGCCGGCACCGGCAGAATGTACTCCTCGCGTTCCGCTCTTTTAAACGGCAGCCTGGCGTCACAGTCGAAATCCACTGTATAGACAAGTTTCACATCAGGCTTCTTCCTTGCGTCGATGGACTCACGGATGATTTCAAGATTGCTGACGTCCAGCTGTTTTCTCGTCCTGTGCCTGATCTGCCTGCGCAATGCTGTTTCCAGCAGTTCCGTCAATGATGTCCCGACCGTATCCATCGCATCGATTTTGACTTGTTCCGCTCTGTATCTCACTCTTCCCGCATCCTTTTGGTTTCAGGTTATTCACTGTAATCGGAAGCAATGGCACGCGCTGCCTTGATTCCTGTTTCCCAGGCATTCTGCAGATTAAAACCGCCGCACGGACCCTGGGCATCGATGATCTCGCCTGCAAAGTACAGTCCGGGCACGATCCGCGACTCCATTGTATCCATATCGATTTCATCCAGAGCAACACCGCCAAAAGTGGCCTGTGCGTCGCGCCAGCCCTTGATGCCGGTAATCTCAAGCTGCCAGTTTTTGATCTTAGCAGCAGAAGTATCGCCTTGGTGTTCATCAAACACCGCTGCAAGCTTTTGCGTCAGTATGCCGAATGAGCCGAAGGATTCTGCGCGTGCAGCCAGCTGCTCTTCCGTGAAATCCGGCGCAAGGTCCACGGTTATGGAATACCGCTTCAATGCGTCCCCGAAGTTCTCCCGCTTATCCGCCTTGATGTGCGGCGTCAGATTGAACACACAGATTCCGGAGATGCCGTCTTCCGTAAACTGAATCTCCCCTGTGTCTCTCACGATCGGAACGCCGTCCTTATTCAGTATTACTGTTCCCTTCGCTCTGATTCCCTTGAGGGAAGCAAAATCAACACCCTCCGCGCTGCAGGTAATCCCCGTCAATATAGGGAAAACTCTCGTTACCGTATGCCCGAGCGTCCGCGCCAGAGTGTACCCGTCGCCTGTCGTCCCGTATTGCGGACCGGCCTTTCCTCCCATGGCTATCAGGACCTTATCCGCAAAGATCATTTCCATAGCGGATTGCTGCATACCTGTAATCATGAAGTATTCGTCATCAGATTTGACGCGTGAAATGACTTTGACTGTAAAACCGCACTTCAGATCCGCACTGCTGCCGATTGCATCCACCAATGCCTTTGTAACATCGGAAGCTTTGTTCGTATACGGATAATACCTTCCCTCGTCATCGCAGTATGTCTCGATGCCGATACTTCTGAAGAAGCCACGCGTCATTTCCTTTCCCGGGCAGGCTTCATTTGTAAGGTTGCATCTGCCTCCTCCGGTGGCGTTGATTTTGCGCCCGGCGGTTTCGTTTTTCTCCAAAATGCAGATTCTGACCTCCTCAGAGTCCGCTTTGTTTTTCACTTCTTTAATAAAAGAAGCAGCTGCAGCCAGTCCTGCTGCGCCGCCTCCCACAATAGCAAGGTCGTACTTCATCATTCCTTCTTAAGCTCCTGAACTGCTTTTTCAACCTGCTCTTTCGTGAGACCGAAATTGCCCTCACCAAAAGCCATCGTGAATTCCTTCTTCTGCTCGAATTCCTTCTGTGCCTGTTTTCTCTCTTCAACCGCTTCAGGGCTTTCATCCTCATCATCACCAATCCTGACGGGTGTATGAGCCGGCACATATACCATCGCATCTTCCTTCGCCTTATGCGGCATGTTGATACCCAGTTCGATTGAATTTGCTCCCTGTACGATCATGAAAAATCCAAGCAGCACCACCACGGACAGATATGTGACGAACGGATTGATAAAACCGAGCAGTCCGACCACGATCGTGATGACTCCCGTAATCAGCGCGGCCTTGAAATTGCCGGGCTTCTTCTGTCTGTTGATTCTCGTCGACGCTTCAAATCTGAGCAGCCCTGAAACGAGCACCCACATTCCGAATATCATCGGAACTGCAATATCAACTGTTAACTGATTGCAGAGAATCAGTATACCCAAAAGCAACGTCAGGATAGCATCGATCAGTATCCATCCGTTGTTGTCGCCTATGCCGAAACTGCCTCTGGAAAGAATGAATCCAACGGCGTGAATCAACCCGTTTATGACCATCACGGCTCCGATTACAAAGGCCATGGTCATAAAAGTCTGTCCCGGATTTATAAAACAGAAAGCCCCGGTCGCAACCATGAGGATGCCCCCGGCTATCGTAAGAACTCTCATCAAAATCTCCTCTATACTCTATTTACAATATATCTCTATTTACCATATGTCATCGAACTCTTCGGCATCGAATCCTTCCCGGTTGTCCTGAAGGACCTTACCCTCGGGCAAAAGCTCTGTGAGCACGAATAACACCCCAATCACCACAAAGAGCGTTCTCAAACCTCTGTTGATCTTTTCTATCATTTTCTGTTCTCCTTGTCCCCTTTTCATCAATGCGTCACATATGTATGGCACATTTTAACACAATTATTTGCCTTTGCCCAGCACATTAGACAGTTCATAAAGATCCCTGCGGAATTCAGCCTTTACCTGAAGCGCTTTCTCAAGATCCATCGTGACGACTTCACCTCTGTAGATTCCGATCGCCTTGCTGTCGGAATCATCAAACAGCAGCTCAACTGCCTTTGCAGCGGTCACAGACGCCAGGAGTCTGTCTTTTTCTGTTGGGCTTCCGCCGCGCTGTATATACCCCGGAACGACTGTACGGGCTTCCCTTCCCGTCATTTCCTCCAGCGTCCTGGCAAGTTCCGATGAATCCATATCAAACCCCTCGGCCATCACGATAAGACTGTGTGCCTTTCCAGTAGCCTGACCTTCCAGAACTCTCCGGCAGATTTCGTTTATGTCGTGCTTGACCTCAGGAACCAATATAACATCAGCGCCGCCCGAAAGGACGGAATGCAGCGCCAGATCACCGCAGCGTCTTCCCATTACTTCGATAATTGTAGACCTTTCATGTGATGATGAAGTGTCTCTTATGTTCGTAATCAGTCCGAGGATGGTGTTTACCGCCGTATCAAATCCTATGGTGTAATCCGTATATCCAAGGTCGTTGTCTATTGTTCCCGGAACGCCCATGACCGGAACGCCTTTTTTCGCAAGCGCCGCTCCTCCTCTGAAAGACCCGTCACCGCCGATGATGACCAGTCCCTCGATTCCGAAGGCTTCCAGGATCTTAGCTCCGTGTTCAACCCATTTATCTTCCATAAATCTGGAGCTGCGCGCTGTTCTGAGGATGGTTCCCCCGCGCTGGAGAATGTCACCGACAGAATGCCACTGCATGCTTACGATTTCACCGTCAAGAAGTCCTTCAAACCCTCTCTTGATGCCGAACACTTCCATTCCCCTGTCAATGCCACACCGTACCGCTGCCCTGACTGCTGCATTCATTCCCGGCGCGTCACCGCCGCTTGTAAGTACTCCTATTTTTTTCATGATTTATAATTACCCTTTCCTACAATTTCTTCTATCTCTGCCGCAAAAGCATCATTCGGTGTTACCCACAGATCTTCGCCGGTCCTTCTGCTGCCGCCCTGCGGGTAATAAATGATCGCCTGATGTCTTCCCGGGTATTTTCTCATAACGAGGCTCAGTGCCTCAAGGTTTTTTTTGTTCTGTTCTTCGATGTTATGAATTCCATCGCCTTCCGGCAGCCTGATCTTAACCAGTCCCTCCGGCTGCGGCTGCTGCATCTCCGGCGGCTTTTGAGGCTGCCTGCGCACAGCATCCGGCTGTCCGGCCTGCCTGATATCCTTCACGCTGTCGGCAAGCAGTTTCGGCATCTCGCCTTCCTTGAAGTTGATCGTTCCGCTGACAGATACGATTCTGTCCTCTTCGATGAGAGAACTGCAGAGCTCATAGACATTCGGGAACACCACCACTTCGACAGATCCGAACATGTCTTCCATCTCCACAAAGGACATCATCTTCCCGTTTTTGGTAATGAGGTTCTTCTTGCTCGTGATGATACCTGCCATAACGGCCTTCATGCCATCCGATATGCTGCCTGTATAACCCTCTTCCTCATTTGCCAGAACCTCCGCCAGATCACTGGTGGTAACGGATACACTCCCCGAGATGATATCTGCGTACTCATCCAGCGGATGGGCTGTCAGATAGACGCCAAGGACTTCCTTTTCCTGTGCCAGAAGTTCCTCCGGCGGGAAGTTCTTCACTTCCGGAAGTCTGTGCGTTACAGTCTCCTCCATGGCGCCGGCGTTGGTCTGGAACAGCGATATCTGCCCCGCTATGTTGTGCTTGGCGGAATTCTGCGCTGAATCCATCACCGACTCATAGATACCGAAATGCGCCGCCCTGTTTTTGTTCAGGCAGTCCATGGCGCCTGACTTGATCAGGCTTTCCACGGCTTTCTTGTTGATTCTATGAATATCCAGATTCTCGATGAATCTGAATATATCCGATGGCTTGCCCTTCTGTTCTCTCGCCTCTATGATGGCGTCGATCGGTCCCTCGCCCATATTTTTGATGCCTAACAGACCGAACCGGATGCTCCCGTGTTTCTTCTCTGTATCCGCAGGATCATAGACCACGGTGAACTTCTTTCCGCTTTCGTTGATGTCAGGCGGAAGCACATCTATGCCCATCTCCTTGCAGTTTCTGATATACAGGGACATGGCTTTGGTATCACCCATAACGGATGTCATCAGCGCCGCCATGAACTCCACCGGATAATGGGTCTTCAGGTATGCGGTCTCATATGCGAGAACAGCATAAGCCGCCGCATGTGATTTGTTAAAGGCGTATTCGGCAAAGGATATCATCTGATTGAATATCTCTTCAGCTGCCTGACGCGGGACTCCGTTCCTGACGCATCCGGAAATATCCACATTTCCGTTTTCGTCAGTCTTGCCGTTGATGAAGTATTCTTTTTCCTGGAGCATGACATCCATCTTCTTCTTGGACATTGCGCGCCGCACGAGATCGGACCGTCCGTAGGAATAACCACCGAGATCACGCACGATCTGCATGACCTGCTCCTGATAGACCATGCATCCATAGGTTACCCCTAGTATCGGCTGCAGGGATTCGTGCACATACTGCACATGATCCGGATTCTTCTTGTTGTCAATGTATGTCGGGATCGAAGCCATCGGACCCGGTCGGTAAAGGGCGATTCCCGCCACGATATCCTCGAAGCAGTCGGGCTTCAGATTTTTCATGAAGGAAGTCATTCCTCCGCTTTCCAGCTGGAAGATGCCCTGGGTGTTGCCCTTCGCAATGGTCTCATACACTGCAGGATCATCGTATTCCATGGATGCGAAATCGATCTCGACCCCATGGTTCTCTCTGATCATCTCCAAAGCATCACGGATGATGGTCAGGTTCCGCAGTCCCAGAAAGTCCATCTTCAGAAGTCCCAGTTCCTCGATGGTGGTCATGTTGAACTGGGTTGATAGGCCTTTGTCTGTCAGATACAAAGGCACATACTCATCCAAAGGCAATCTCGATATTACAACGCCTGCAGCGTGGGTCGAAGCATGGCGCGGCATGCCTTCGATCGCCC
>CACYBO010000124.1 GCA_902772685.1 uncultured Eubacteriales bacterium
TAATTCCACCGTGGCCAGCGTCACCAAACTGTGCGAATGTCTTAATTTTGTCAGACATTCTCTCTAAACTACACTTATACATGATTCATCCTCCTTTTCTTGATGAAAAATTATATACGTTACCGTTTCGCTGCTTGTTTTATCTTTAGTGAAACCGGTTACATACTTGTTAACTGTATTATAGAGTCATTCATACTAAAAAACAAGAGGTTTTGGGCTATTAGAGGTTTAATTTTAACTTTTTTGCGGGACAAACAGATGTGCAGAGGCCGCATCCTGTGCATTTTGTCCAGTCGATTCTGATGGAATCTCCCTCTCTTGAAATCGCCCGGTACATGCACGCATTCACACATTTACTGCAGTTTTCGCTGCAGGGAACACCGTTGGCATGACTGACTGCAGGCTCAAATTTAATCTCATCGAAAGCTTTGAGGTTCTCGAGCGCCTTCCCCCGGATTTCAGACAGATTCTCAATGTTATGATCTTGTGCCCATATTTCTAATTCCTGTACAATCTTGCGGATTGAACCCTTGCCTTCCAGCATGATGCCGGTACCGACCTGAACGGCGGATGCTCCCAGCATCATGTACTCCAGAGCGTTCTGTGCGGAGCTGATTCCTCCCACCCCGCAGATCGGGATATCGACCGTCTGCGCGATGGTCGCCACGGACGCCAGCCCCAAAGGTCTGATGTATTCTCCCGATATTCCTCCATATGTGGACAGGGACGGAACTCCCGTTTCCAGGTCCACTCCCAGAATGCCTCTGACAGTGTTGATCGCGGTGACGCCGGATCCTCCGGCCTCCTTTACTGCCTTCGCGACCTTGGATATGTTCGTTGTGTTCTGAGACAATTTGACCATAACAGGGATATCGACCGCCGATACGACCTCCTTGGTCATGTCGAAGAGAATGTCCGCGTGGGAGGCGACCACTTCGAGCGATTCCGCGGCAGGATTGGAAACACTCAGTTCAATCGCGTCGGCGCCGAACCGTTCCATTTTGCTCGCAAGATAGGCGAGTTCCGAAGGCGTGTGCCCTGAGACGCTGGCTATGACGATACCGCCGCCCGATTTGGCGATGTTCATCTCACGCTCCCATCCTTCGATCTGGATGTCGCTGTACATCCTTATATTCTCCGCGCCGAATCTATCCGAAGAAATGCGCGGTCTGACATCGAGCATGATATCGCTGATGATGCTTTCGGTTACTACCGCCCCCGCTCCTGCTTCCAGAGACTCTTTCAGGCCTTCGCCGTCTCTGTTCCACGGGCCGGCCGCCACCATAACGGGATTTGGAAGATTCATTCCAAGAAATTTTGTTTCGAGCATCAGAACATCTCTCCTATTCTTTCTCTGTGTCCGCAGGATTTGCGCACTCTCATCTTAGTCTGCAGCTGTATCTTTCTCGGCCGCCTGCGTTTCTCTGCTTTTGCCTGTTTCTCCTCTATCTGGTCAAAGAGCATTCTCGCTCCGTATATGCCCATCTTCCTGTACGGCAGCTCGACTGTCGTAACCTTCGGTTCCATGAGGGATGACATTCTGTCGTTGCCAAAGCCCGCAACGGCGATGTCCTCCGGCACGCGCAATTTCATCTCCTTGAGCGCATCGATGGCGCCGTAGGCGATCTCATCGCTGGACGCAAAGACGGCGTCCGGCTTTCTCGGGAGATTGCCGATCATCTTCTTCATGCCGATATATCCGCCCTCTATGTTGTTTTTAACATGATAGATCAGATGCTCCTCGACTTTGATTCCGCTGGCCTTGAGCACGTTCTTATATCCCTGAAGCATTGCTCTTGCTTCCGGCTCGGGATCCAAGCCGCAAAGCATGGCGATCCTCTTGTGCCCGCATTCGATGAGATGCGCCGTCATCTCCGCCGCTCCGGCCCTACAGTCCACAAAGACCGAATCCCACGTATCTCTCGCCTTCGTCTCTCCGATGAGAACAATCGGTACATTCTCTTCTTCGATCCAGCTGGCATACTCCTCATTCAGAGTGGAGTAAAGCAAAATCAACCCATCCACCTTTCTGGTTATGAGCTGGTCGAGATACTCCTTCTCCATGCGAGGGTCTTTTTCCATGTTGCATATGAAAGTGATGTACCCCTTCTTGCGGGCAACTTCCTCCACGCCATTGGCCACTTCCATATTCGCCGAATTGATGTTCTGCGGGAGGACCAGCCCTATGGTTCTGGTTCTCTTGAAATTGAGACCCTGCGCAAACCAGTTAGGCGTGTATTCTTCCTCTTCAATTATCTTCTGAATTTTTTCTCTGGTCTTCGGTGCAACATTCTCCGGATGATTCAGTACTCTGGATACTGTTGCTACTGAAACACCTGCCGCCTTGGCTATCTGCTTGATGTTCATAACAATCTGCCTTTCAGACTGAATGTATTGGATCCTGTAATTTCAACTTCAACTAGTTTTCCTGTGATCTCCTCAGGACCTTCGAAATCCACGAGTTTGAATTCGTCTGTCCGCCCGCTGAGCATTCCTCTGGATTTCTTGTCCGGTCCGTCGACGAGTACGGTGCAGACTCTTCCTACATACGCAGCGTTTTTCTCTGCGCTGATCCGGTTCATCATTTCAACGAGGCGGTTGAATCTCTCGTGTTTGACTTCTTCGGGTATCTGGTCTTCATACTCTGCAGCCGGCGTGCCCGGGCGCGGCGAGTAAAGGAATGTAAAAGCAGAGTCGTATCTCACTTCCTCAGCGAGTTCGAGGGTCTGTCGGAAATCCTCTTCTGTTTCTCCCGGAAATCCCACGATGATGTCAGTGCTGATAGCTATATCCGGAACCGCTTCCCTGAGTTTCTTCACCAGCTGCAGATACTGCTCTCTGGTGTATTTGCGGTTCATCCGTTCCAGCACTCTGCTGCTCCCGGCCTGCACCGGAAGGTGTATGTAGTTACACAGTTTATCACATCGCGCAAAAGCTTCGATGAGCTTATCCGAAAGGTCCTTCGGGTGGGATGTCATGAACCGGATGCGTTCCAGCCCTTCCACACCGTTCAGTGCGTATATGAGGTCCGTGAAGTCCCATTGCTGTCCGGCCCGGTCCACGCCGCGATAGGAATTCACATTCTGTCCGAGCAGCGTCACCTCTCTGACGCCGTCCGCAGACAGCGCTTTTACCTCTGTCAGTATGTCCTCCGGGCACCGGCTCTTCTCCCGGCCTCTCGTGTACGGCACGATGCAGTACGCGCAGAAGTTGTTGCATCCGAACATGATGTTTACGAAACTCTTGTGCGTGTACAGCCTCTTTGCCGGAAGTCCCTCGACGATTTCTTCGGTATCTTCGTAAATGCGGTCGACACGTGTCTCTCTGGAACTCCTGATCTCGTGCTTGGCGCGGGCGTAGTCCTGATGCGCTCCCGGCGCGGGCTGCGCTGCTTTTGCCCGTTCCGTCTTCGCGCGGTTTTCATAGAGTTCTTCGAGCATATCCGGAAACTCGTGAATATTGTGGGTCCCGAATATGACATCCACCCAAGGGTAACTTCTGCGGATTCTGTCTGTGATGTGCTCCTGCTGCATCATGCACCCGCACACACACACCGCAAAATCAGGATTCTTCGCCTTGAGCTTCTTCAGCTGTCCCAACGTGCCGAAAAAGCGCTGATCCGCATTGTCCCGGATGCTGCATGTGTTGATGATGATAATGTCCGGATCAGCATGCGCGCCGTCCGTCTCCGTACTCTCCGGCAGTTCCATGTACCCGCGCTGCGCAAGCATGCCGGAAATCACCTCTGAGTCATGCTCATTCATCTGACATCCGAATGTTATTATTTTGTATGTTCTTCTGTTCTCTGTCATGCTGTTTACTCAGATTCCCGCGCGGCATTCAGCGCTGCAAGAATCACCTGATCCATGTCGTAATACCTGTATTCGCCCAGCCGGCCGCCGAAAATCACATTCTTCTCCTGCTTCGCCAGTTCCTGATATGCTTCGCAGAGTTTTTTATTCCGCTCATCATTGATTGGATAGTAAGGCTCCTCACCCGGACTCCATTCAGTACTGAACTCTCTGGTAATCACGGTGCCTGCAAACTCATCGTTTTCTTCATCCCGCGGAAATCTGAACCACTTGTGCTCTATGATCCGCAGCCACGGAGTTTCCTTATCCGTATAGTTTACCACTGCATTCCCCTGATAGTTCGACGTATTGAGGACTTCTGTTTCAAATCGCAGAGAACGATATTCCAGATTTCCGAGTCTGTAATCAAACCACGCATCCAGCTGGCCTGTCCAGACTACCGTACCGGCTTTTTGCCTCCACTTGTCACGGTTGAGGAGATAATCCTCACCAAGCTGCAGACTGATGTTCCCGTGATCCAGGATATTCGCCACCATGGCTGTGTATCCTTCCGTCGGGATTCCCTGATAGATGTCATTGAAATAATTGTTGTTATAGGTGTATCGAACCGGAAGCCTTCGAATGATAAAAGCCGGCAGTTCTCTGCAGCTTCTCCCCCACTGCTTCTCGGTATATCCTTTGATCAGCTTTTCATAGACATCCGTACCCACGAGAAAAATCGCCTGTTCCTCCAGATTGCGGGGTTCTTCGACGCCTGCTGCTCTGCGTTGCTCTTCAATGATCTCCTTCGCATGTTCCGGCTTCGTCACACCCCACAGCTTGTTGAAAGTGTACATGCTGAACGGCAGCGAATAGACTTCATCATGCCATCTGGCAACCGGACTGTTTGTGAACCTGTTGAATTCCGCAAATCTGTTCACATAGTCCCAGACTTCCCGGTTGCTGGTATGGAAAATATGAGCCCCATACCGGTGCACGTCGATTCCGTTTATCTTTTCGGTAAACGCATTCCCTGCGATGTGATTTCGTTTTTCGATAATCAGCACTCTGGCGCCCTGCTCTGCTTTCTGTCTTGCGAAGACAGACCCGTAAAGTCCCGAGCCAACCACGAGATAATCGTATTCCATGATGTTACCCTACTGTTTATATATATTCTTTATTATTGTCACGGTTTTCATGATATCAAACCCTGCGCTTCGGATCGCTTCGCTGTTGTCAACTCTGCCTGTCCCACGGAAATCTGTGATTGCCTGCACCCACTGATCCCTGTCAAGATCCACTCTCACAACATTCTTTCCTATCACTGTTTCCTCTGATATATTTGATGAAATGACACAAGGCAGTCCTGATACCTGCGCCTCCACCACTGCGAAAGGCAGTCCCTCCTGCCAGGACGGAAAAGCGAAAACATCCATCGTCTGGTACATATCAGGAACATCGTCAACATTTCCCGTAAAGATCACCACATTGCTGATTCCCATGGACTCTGTTCTTTGTTTTACACTTTCCAGAAGGCTCCCGTCACCGACCAGCAGCAGCCGCGCGTCAGGCATACTTTCATGTATTGCTTTGAATGTCTCCAGGAGAAATGTATGATTCTTCTCCTTTTCAAACCTGCCGACATGTCCAATCACAAACGCCTCCTGATCGATACCGAGCATACTGCGGTGTTGGGTTCTGTCCGTACAGCTAAAGGAGAACAAATCAACGTCAATGCCATTCGGGATGATTTCAACTCTTGATTTGATAACCTCATCAGTGAATCTGGCTTTTGCCGCTTCCATAGAACACGCCAGATACTCCACGTTGCATCGCCTGAGCAGACGGCCGTATACGGTTTTAACGATTCGTCTCTTGATAGTCAGGTCGCCGCCGATGTGGGAGTGGACAACCACCTTCTTCACCCCTGCCCGTCTTGCAGCCAGAGCTCCGTAAGTCAGTGACAAGGTGGATCCGGAATGGATGTGCACAACATCATAATCGTTTGCCTTGATATAGTCTGTCAGCGGTTCTAAAAGGAATCGCTTACTTTTACCCGGTCTGAACGCCAGCCCAAGCTCACCCACCTGTCCACCGCGCTCTTCCACTATGCTCCGGAAGCCTTCGTTCGTGCAGAAATAAGGCGTCAGGACATCAAAGTGCGTCTCATCGTCGGCACCGTATCTGATGAGATTTGTGATAAATCTTTCCTGCCCACCATACATGATGGGTTCTACTGTAATCTCCAGAATCTTCATTTCTCAGTATCCTTTATATACTCTATTTCAGGGTGGAAATGCAAACCGCGTACTGTGCCGCGTATGATTTTCCCAATCCTCTGGGCCCGATGGTCCTTACTCTTTGCAAGCACTCTGAAACAGTGGCCCGGCAGTCTTGCCGCTTCATAGGTAAACCCCCGCAGACCCTCCCGTCTGTAAAGGTACACATCGTTCCGGTACAGATAATCGAACCGGTCCAGCCGTGCGCTGCTTTCCTCAGAAATATCCGCGCCTTTGTTGCGTTCCGTCATGTGCGCGACCACGCTGTCGGCCACAATGTAGCAGGGATACTTCCTTGAAATTCTTCTCGTATACTCCCAGTCATCGGTCCAGATGAAGAACTCTTTGATCGGCAGACCTACCTCTCTGATGATCTCAACCGGCAGAAAGAGCGATACGAAGGAAGCCATTGTCACCGGCCTGACCCCTGACACCATGTCTCCGAAATTCCTGACCGGACGTATGAGTGTTTCCCGCGGCACATTCATCACACATGGGGTCCCGTCTTTCCAAAGCACTTTGCTTGCGAGGAACCCATACGTTCCGAGTTTCTCCCCGGCTCTATGCAGAGCTCTGAGAGCATACTCGTCAGGAACGCAATCATCATCCATGACCCATACATATTCATAGCCCTCTTCAGCGGCGTGTTTTATTCCGCAGTGAAACCCGCCTGCTCCGCCGAGATTGCTGCCCGTGTCGAAATACTCGATCCGGCCGCTGCGTATATACTCCTCAAGGCGCGCTTCGGTGCCATCCGTGCTGTGGTTATCCACAACGATGATGTCCGGGATTTCCGGCTTTTGCGCGAGCAGACTCTCAATGCTTTTTACCAGCAGTTCTTTTCGATTATAAGTAACGATGACCGCAGCCGTTCTACTTTTCATCTTTCTTCCTGTCTGCCCCTCCTGTGGCTTTCCTTTTGAGGAACTGTAAGATTTTTACAGGCCAGTTTTGCTGTTCCATAAAAACATGGGGAAGCTCGGCAAAGGCTGTTCCCTGCTGATCAAGCCAGACGTCCAGCAGCCTTTCTCCGATAAAGCCGAACACTCTTCTGTCATAGTCGCTGCGGCCTGTCAGATCGATTCTGTTCTCCAGTTCAAACAAAACCGCAAAGAGCCATCTGCAGTATGCATCGAGAATGTCGCGTTTCATAATCAGCATATTGAACCTGTGCCCGCTCGTCAGCTGCATGCATTTGTCAAAGGAATCTGTGTATTCCGGGCAGATGTCACAAATCACCTCCCGCGTCCGAAGCAAATCCTCTTCGCAGTGAGCGTGGGAGTAATGACTCCAGTTGGTCTCTATCACGTAATGTCTCCTCCGCGGCAGAATGACATCGTTCTTTTCCAGAAGCGGGAGTACGTCATTGTAGTTCACCGGCGCTGTTTTTTTATCTTTGAAGATGTTGAATCTGTGCAGAGTGAAATGTCTGCGGTAATGCGCAAGTCCGATATAATCGGCGTCGAGATTCTTCCA
>CACYBO010000125.1 GCA_902772685.1 uncultured Eubacteriales bacterium
CACGAGACGCTCGAGCGCGCCCAGAATGACCCTGAACTTGCGGAGCGTGTAAAGGAAGCGGAGAATGAGATAGACTTCGTTCTCGAACGGGAGGAAAGCGCCGGTCTGCTCCAGTCGCTCAGAGAATCCGGAGATCTTCCGACCAGGGTTACGCACAATGACACGAAACTCAACAACGTGCTTCTGGATAAAGATACGAGAACGCTTCTGTATGTTATCGATCTGGATACGGTCATGCCGGGGCTTTCACTCTATGATTACGGCGACTGCATACGCTTCGGTGCTGCAACTGCAGCAGAGGATGAGAAAGATCTTTCCAAGGTCCACTGTGACCTTCACCTTTTCGAAGTGTTCACAAAGGGCTTCATGGAAAGCTGCAAAGACCTGACGGATCTTGAGATCAAAATGCTGCCGGAGGGCGCCAGGACAATAACGCTGGAGTTGGGAGTCCGGTTCCTGACAGACTGGCTTGATGGAGATAAATACTTTGCTACAAAATATCCGGGACATAATCTCGACAGATGTAAATCTCAGCTTGCGCTGGCTCTGGATATGGAAATAAAGAAAGAAGAAATGAAGGAGATAGTAAATGAATTATCTGGGAATTGATCTGGACATAAAGAATGTTCCGGTATTTGACGAAGATTTCATCCCGATGGGACCGTGGATGATTCAGTATGAAAAAGAAGCGGACAGGCCTATCGCCATCGCAATCGAAAGGGAAGAAGGAAAGGTCTCCGTGTTTGAGACAAAGCTCAGAGACAGGAGTTTTGAAGCGGCGAACCTGAGATACCTGGAGCGGTACATCAAATTCTGTCTTTGGAGTGTTGGCGGCTGGAAGGTAACAGTCTGCGGATGCGATGAAGAGGCAGCGAAGGTCAAAGAAGAATATGTACTGGGAGGTCCTCGTGATTTCGATGTGAACTTCATGATGAACACATATGAAAGACCTTTTGAATTTGAGATCTGCGCACCGGAAGATCTGCCTGCCGCGAATGATACCGACAAGTCAGTCGGCGGACACCTGGAGGGCTGCAGGATCGGTTTCGACGCAGGCGGCTCTGACAGGAAAGTGTCTGCAGTCATAGACGGTGAGACAGTTTACTCAGAAGAAGTCGTATGGCATCCGAAACTTTCAGAAGATATTTCCTATCAGTATAACGGTATCGTGGATTCATTCAAAACAGCGGCGTCAAAAATGCCGCGTGTCGACGGAATCGGCGTTTCAACAGCCGGAGTGCTCATCGGAAATGCACCGATGGTTTCGAGCATTTTCCTCAAGATTTCAAGAGACAACTGGGACGAAGTAAAGACTGTATATGACAGAGCAGCGAAGGAAATTGGGGACGTTCCGATCGTAGTGGCAAACGACGGCGATGTTACGGCTCTTGCGGGAGCAATGAGCATGGATGTTGCGCCGGTTATGGGAATCGCGATGGGAACCAGTGAAGCGGGCGGATACGTCAACGCTGACAGAAACGTTCTCGGATGGTTCAATGAGCTTGCCTTTGCTCCTGTTGACCTGAATCAGGAATCGATGGCCGACCCATGGTCGGGAGACAACGGAGTGGGAGCTACATACTTCTCTCAGGATTCCGTGATAAAGCTTGCGCCTGCCGCAGGCATAGACCTGGATGAGGAACTCGCTCCCGCAGAGAAGCTGAAAGTCGTGCAGAATATTCTGGAAGGGGTTGACGTGGCGGAGAACGACCCTGCAAGAGAAGGCGCTGTGAAGATATTCGAAACGATAGGGTGTTATCTGGCGCATACGCTGGTGCTCTATGGGCTGTTCTACGATTTGAAATACGTTCTCATTCTGGGACGTGTGGCCTCGGGTACCGGCGGGGAAATTCTCGTGGAAGAATGTAACCGGGTGCTTGCAGATGAGTATCCTGAGCTGAACAGCAGGATTACCGTCATGCTTCCTGATGAAAAGATGAGAAGAGTGGGGCAGTCGGTCGCGGCTGCCAGCCTTCCGGAGGTGGTTGCGCCTTAACGGCGGAGGTGAAATGAGATGATATACAGAAATGCAGAAGTATTTATAGATGGAAAATTCAGAATCTGCGATTTTGAAGTGCTGGACGGCAAGTTCGTGGCAATCGGCAATCCGTATCTGCCGGCGATTGATGAGGCCGCAAGCGACGAGGAGACGAACATCGAGGGGCAATGGGTAATACCGGGACTCGTCGATGTGCATACTCACGGCAGTATGAACGCAGACTTTTCCGACGGAGACTATGAGGGTCTGAAATCCATGGCCGCTTATCTCGCCGGAAGCGGCGTAACTTCATTCGCACCGGCCGGAATGACTTTGCCTTATGAAACATTGGCGAAGGCCTTTGCGGCAGGAAAGAAACTGCACGATGAATGCCCTGAAGGCTGCGCGAGGCTCATGGGAATTCACATGGAAGGTCCGTTCTTCTCCGAGAAGAAAAAGGGAGCTCAAAACGGAGCGTACCTCAGAGACCCGGATTTTGACGCATTCAAGGAACTCTACGATGGATGCGGCGGCCTTGTGCGGATCGTGGATGTTGCGCCGGAACTTCCGGGCGCAGCAGAGTTTACCGCAAAGGCATCCAAACTTGCTACCGTCTCCATCGCCCACACGGACGCGACTTATGAAGAGGCAGTTGCGGTCCTCGACGCAGGCGCGAGCCACCTGACACACCTGTATAATGCCATGCCGCCGATTCACCACCGCAAGCCCGGAGTTATCGGTGCCGGATCAGAGCGTGACGGGGGCGTATCAGGGCGCGGCGTGATTGCGGAACTGATCAGCGATGGATATCATGTTCATCCGAGTTCCGTGCGGATGGCGTTCAAGCTCTTCCCGGGACGCATATGCCTGATCAGCGATTCCCTCAGATGCTGCGGCATGCCGGAAGGAAAGTATGAACTGGGAGGACAGGACGTGTTCCTGAAGGGCGGTGTAGCCCGTCTGGAAGACGGAACAATAGCAGGTTCTGCAAGCAACGTTTACACATGCATGCTGAACGCTATCGAATACGGCATTCCGAAGGAAGAGGCGGTTACAGCCGCCACCATTACGCCTGCCAGAGAGATTGGCGCGGATGATGAGATTGGGTCCATTGAAGTAGGTAAGTTCGCAGATTTTATTATTTGTGATGAGCAGCTGAAACCGGAAAAGATCTTCCTCGGCGGGGAAGAGATAGAGCAGCAAGTTTAGGAGCAATACAATGATTCCCGAATACGATATACGCAACATCAGTCTGGCCCCCTATGGGCACACCAAAATCGAATGGGTAAAGAACAATATGCCTTTACTGAAGGGCTTTGAGGAAGAGTTCCTTAAAACGAAGCCTTTTGACGGCGTAAAGATCAGCCTGTCCATTCACCTGGAAGCAAAGACTGCATACCTCTGCAAAGTTCTGGCCGCAGGCGGCGCACAGATGGCGGCTACGGGCAGCAACAACCTGAGCACCCAGGACGATATCTGCGCCGCGCTGGTGGAGGACGGCATCAGTGTGTATGCCTACCATGGAGCGACGGAAGAAGAATACAACCGGCACATCGAGATGTGCCTTGAGCATAAACCGAACATCATTATCGACGATGGGGGAGACCTGGTCGGGCTGGTGCACGGTGCGCGCCCCGATCTGGCCGAAGAAGTCTGGGGCGGCTGCGAGGAGACGACGACAGGCATCATCCGGCTTCGCGCAATGGAGCGCGACGGTGTGCTGAAGTTCCCGATGCTGGCCGTCAATGACGCCGACTGCAAGCATCTGTTTGACAACCGGTATGGGACAGGACAGAGCGTCTGGGACAGCATCATGCACAATACAAATCTGATTGTTGCGGGCAAGACCGTCGTTGTTATCGGATACGGCTGGTGCAGCCGCGGCATCGCTATGCGAGCGGCAGCCCTCGGCGGACGCGTCATTGTGACCGAGATCGACCCGATCAAAGCCATGGAAGCCAAGATGGACGGCTACGACGTCATGCCGATGGCAAAAGCAGC
>CACYBO010000126.1 GCA_902772685.1 uncultured Eubacteriales bacterium
CCCGTTTTCTTCCCGCATACAATTCTCTATGGCATCATAGTAGCCATATCCTTTCCGGGCTATCAGGGCAGATAAACTCACATCTCGGAAGAAGTGATATCCCGCGCGAAGTAGGATGATGTTCGAGAGGATCCGTCCGAGTCGTTCGTTTCCTTCTGGAAAAGGCCGAACGATCATGGTCCATGCTTGCGACACAGCTGCTTTGATCAGCGGGTGTATCCCCCGGTCAGACAAGAATCCTATAAGCTCATCCACCCGCTCCGGTATAGATGATGCCGTTGGGAACGTGAATGACCCATTATCTGGCGAGGTGAAGTCGACTTCATCTGTTGTCCGGTATTCATGTCCGCCCGACTCTATCCCGTCTGTCAAGATGTAAGCCAGTTCTCGAAGGTAGATATCATCGATCGGACGAAGCAAGTTTTCGCTAGCGTAGTTGCTCGCCTGTCGGTTGTTGACAATGAGGAGTTCTTCGACGTCGCGAGGCGGTGAATCAGATTGGAGGAACGACATCGCATCCTGTATGCTCATGCCCGATCCATCAACGTAACTGGTGTAGAAGATCTCTTCTAGCGTGCTTATCGAGGGAGCATCGGTGTATGGGTCGAAACCATCGTCGTTATCAAGGAGCGTGTCAACGATCTTCTCACTGGCCGTGATCATTTTCTCAGTCGTCACATACCAGTATGGGATGCCGCTCCTGTCATTGATCGGTAAGACAGTGCTGGTCGCTTTTCGTCTCCTGAGCAACTCCTGCCAGATCTCGTCTGCTCGGGTACCTAAGGGTACGCGAGCGATAAGATCTCTTTTCGATGTGTATCGCTGTTCTAGATGCCGGAAGAGTTGTTCTCGGTCCATTCGTACCCTCCTATACCTTTATCTGTCATATCGATCGGCTCTGCGTCCTCCAAATCGAATCTGATCGCTTGATGCGCCGGGAGGTATTCTCCATAACAGATCCGTGGGGTGTCATCATTCCATCCCACTATCCGACGGATCTTTTTCAAAAGAGCTCTGCCGCTGATCTCGAACTGTTCTACATGGTCCGCCGGGATGACGACAGCTTGTTTGTCTTCCATCGTGCATGCTCGAAGCAGCAGCATTTTTGCATCCTGATTGATCATGAGTTGTACCTGCCGTGGCCAGTCCAGTGCGTTGAGTACCCCCTCGTTCAGCAGTATCGAGTCTTCTATCAGATTCAAAGTCAAAATGATAGGCTCATCCATATATCACACCTCCACCATATCGATCATGTCAGGTCCTTCCTCTTCCCCTGGCACAGAAATATCTGAAGAAACGAATCCATCCATCAAATCGATTTGGGTGGATGCGGTATGGTCCTCTACGCTCATGCCAAAGCTATCCAACCATTCAGTATCGAGTATCGCCTTCGACCGTTTGATCTTCCCAGTTTCAGGGTCTTTCGTCTGCGGAAGAAAAGCTTCTTTTGAGCTCAAATCGAACAGGTATAAGTTCTCTCCCTGATAGGAGATCTGCATCCCTTGCAGTTTATAGCGGTATACGGATTCCCATCCCATCAGCTCATAGAGTTTTGTCGTGAACGGTTTACATGTGATCGCTCGACTCTTTCGCTTGTCACCTCGGACGACACACCAGCGGACGGCATCTCTGGCTCCCTCATCACACGGCCGGATCGCGAGCTTTCGTGCTGTCGGGTTGATCAGGAACTGTATATACAGCGCGTCCTCTAGTTTGCTTATACAGGAATTGTTGAATTGGATACTATTGCCGCGGATCGTCATTGCGGGGTCGAACCGGTGAGAGATGAACTCACGACGGACCACCTGATATCCTGCGAAGCTGAAATTCGCTTCTTCTGCCAGGCGTTTCGCCTCTTGTCGTTCCTCTCGTGTCAGCGAATTGATGCCTTTGATCACAGAGCTCGTTGGTGGCACCCGCGGCCCCCCGATAGTTGTGCTCGGTCGGATGGGCACACCAGGCCGGACGCTCTGCCTCTGTTGCCAGGGCTGTATAAACTCCATCAGTCTTCCTCCTATCCTTCATTCTTTTGTATTGCCAATGCATCATGGTCGATCGCACTAACTGGTCACTGCCAGGAGAACGAGCTTGCTAACACATCAAGCACCTATCCCCCTGTTGCAAGGACCGGTCGCGCAGATTCATCTGCTTGTCGCTTCCTATATCTTTTCTCTTTCGTTGGCCAGATCTTTTCGACCAGCAGCCGATCCAATCCGTCGCAGATCTCCATCGCACTATCAGTAAGGTCATACCCTGCGATAGGGCTTTTCAATAATTCCTGATAGGACCTCCGCATAAGCAACTCAGGAAAAGCTCCATATACCATACGGCTGGATTCTTCGTGCAGAAGGCATTCACAGCGATAAATGAATCCTAACCAGTAGGCATATGACAGTTCGTCGATGTTCCTATTCGGTTCCTCGGGCAGTTCTGCCAAAGCAGGTGGTAACTTCAGGGTCTCTGACTCATATGCCTGTGACAGAAGCAAGCTCTTATTCTGCCCGTCTTCTGCTTTCGAGATGATATCATCGATCCAGTAAAGAGCTTCCACGATAGATTCCGGTGTTTTCAATAACATCGGGATACGGAGCAGATTGGACAGTTCATCATTCTCCAGTCCGTTTGCTGCAGCGAAACTCACATCAAATACTCCTGCCAATTGGCTGGTCATATACAACGGTGCGAAATCCGCCATCGAGAATCCCATCGATGCAGCTTCCATGAAGAGCATTCCTTGTTTATGGCAGTAGGCATGATCTCGTGCCGTGATAGCACGGGCAACTTTTATGACGTTTTCGTTCTGCGGCGACGCTCTTGCTAGTCGCATCAACCGTTTGACATTTGCAGAAAGCGGTCTGCTTTTTGCAGGGTTCCTGGATGTCGCCATCGCTTACACCTCCTGTCGTGGGACATGGACTTCTATAGTCGGTCGAGGGTAGATCGGTCTCCGTTCCGGCAAGGTCGGGGGATCCTCGATGATCTCATGTAAAAGGTCATCTACTGAGTCAGCATCGACTCTGTGGGAGATATCTAGTGGACGCGCCTCGGCCATCATGTCCCAGCCATCTTCCGTGTCCTCGCTGTTCAACCC
>CACYBO010000127.1 GCA_902772685.1 uncultured Eubacteriales bacterium
AAATGCATTGATGAAAGGGCAGGTGACGCGTATGAGAAAGGTCGGGATCGTAATGGGTTCGGACAGCGATATGCCGGTTGCAGAGAAGGCAATCGAGAGACTGGAAGGGTATGGAATCCCTTACGAGGTTCACATATATTCTGCGCACAGAACCCCGGAGCAGGCGAAGAAATTCGCAGAGGAAGCAGAGGCGAACGGATTCGGAGCAATCATCGCGCTGGCAGGCAAGGCTGCCCATCTGGCAGGGGCCCTGGCAGCGAATACACTTCTGCCGGTCATCGGAGTGCCGGTTAAATCATCAACACTGGACGGACTGGACGCACTCTTGTCGACAGTTCAGATGCCTTCAGGAATTCCTGTAGCAACAGTGGCAATAGACGGTGCGGCCAATGCCGCCATTCTGGCAGCCCAGATTATCGCGGTAAGCGATCCGGAACTGTCGGACAAACTGAAGAAAGAAAGAGAAGCAGCAGCTAAAGCGGTCCTGGAGAAGGACGCGCGGCTGAATGGGGCGGAATAAATCTGCCCGTCAGCCGGAAAAAGGCTGCTGCCTTGCTTTTGCAGACATGAATCTGCTCTATCAATCTTTGTTTAAAATAACATCTTATATAAATCATAGGAGGAAACCATGGAAAAATTAGTTTACACAGGAAAGACAAAGAACGTATTCGCTCTGGACAACGGCAATTATCTGCTCAAGTTCAAGGATGATGTGACCGGTAAAGACGGCGTCTTCGATCCGGGCATGAACCAGGTTGGTCTTACTATCGAAGGAGTCGGCGATGTCAATCTGAGAATGTCGATTTACTACTTCGAGAAGATCAATGCTGCAGGAATCAGAACCCATTATGTCAGCGCGGATCTGGCCAACACCACCATGGAAGTTAAGCCTGCGAAAGTATTCGGAAATGGTCTTGAGGTCATCTGCAGACACAAGGCCGTCGGTTCATTCTTCAGAAGATACGGTGAGTACATTGAAGAAGGTGCAGACCTTCCGGCTTATGTTGAGACAACATTCAAGAACGACGAAAAGGAAGACCCGCTCGTCACGAAGGACGGTCTCATCGTTCTGGGAATCATGACCGATGAGCAGTACGAAGACATCAAGAAGATGACGCAGGAAATCACGAAGATCGTAGCTGACGATATGCTTGAAAAGGGTCTCGTGCTGTATGATATCAAGTTCGAGTTCGGTTATGACGAGGACGGCAAAGTTATGCTGATCGACGAGATCGCATCCGGCAATATGAGAGTTTACAAAGACGGCAAGTACATTGAACCGCTGAAGCTGTCAGAACTGTTCTTCGCTGAATAAGCGGCGAACCGGAGTTATCCAGGCGGGAACGTTACACCCGCAGCGAAAGGAAGATAAGATGGCATACACCGATAAGACATGCAAGGAATTTATTGAATCAGTAGCAAGCAAGGAACCGATTCCGGGCGGCGGCAGTGTCGCCGCTCTGGTCGGTGCTTTGGGGGCTTCACTCAGCGCAATGGTAGCTCGGCTTACCGTCGGCAAGAAAAAGTATATTGCCGTTGCCGCTGAAATGGAAAAGAATATCGCAGAAATCACGAAGATCCAGCAGGATCTAGTTAAGCTTGTCCAGAAGGATATCGATAATTTCGAACCTCTGGCGAAACTCTACAAGATGAAATCCAAGGACCCGGAGGAAAAGGCGAGAATCGATCAGATGAAGCAGGAAGCTCTGCATACAGCTTGCCAGGTGCCGATGGAGATCATCATCAAATGCGGCAGAGCCATTGAACTCGCCCAGGAATTTGCGATCAAGGGCAACAAAGTTGTTATCGCGGACTCCGGCTCCAGCGCGGTGCTTTGCAAGGCGGCGATGCAGGCGGCGAGCTTCAACATCTACATCAATACCAACATGATGAAGGACAGAGATCTTGCTATGAAGATCAACGGAGAATGCACCCAGAGGATCGTGTATTACGGGGCTCTGGCAGACTCCGTCTTCGGATATACGACTAACACGCTTATCAACACAGTAATAGAGACAGGAGAAACAATCTGATGGGTGGATATTTCGGAGCAGTCTCGACGAGAGACATCACAATGGACGTTTTTTATGGTACGGATTATCATTCTCACCTGGGCACGCGCCGGGGAGGCATGGCGCTCTATGACCCCGAGCTCGGGTTCAAGAGAGAGATCCACAATATAGAGAATTCACCGTTCAGGACAAAATTTGAGAACGCAGTCAGCAAGATGCACGGCATCGCCGGCATCGGGACCATCAGTGACACTGACCCGCAGCCATTGATCATCCGGTCCAATCTGGGGACCTATGCGCTCGTCTTTGTAGGACGGATCAACAATCAGGACACCCTAGTCAAACAGTATCTGGCCTTCAGCGGCGGACACTTTGAGGAGATGAGCGGCGGGCGCATCAACTCAGCAGAAATTCTGGCTTCCATGATCGACCAGAAGAGCGATTTCGTCAGCGGCATCAAGTTCGCGCAGGACGCCATCGAGGGATCCGCTTCCATCATG
>CACYBO010000128.1 GCA_902772685.1 uncultured Eubacteriales bacterium
AGAGCATGAAAACGACGTAATTTTAGCCCTTTTTCGGGCAGTTTTTTTTTTTTTTTTTCTTTGATCAGCTGGTTCCTCAGCTCATTGAGTGCCAGTATCAGGATCCTGATCTCATAATCATCGAACTTGAATTTTTTCTTCATAGCGACCTCGCTTTCTTCAGCGGAGCACCAGATCGATGCTCCGCTACGGATATGATCTATACATTCACTCTTAACCCAGCTTGCAGAGCTTTGTCCGCAATTCGTCTCTGCCGTGCCAGTTTCTTTGTTCTCTCTTTCCGGCACTCATCCGAGCAGACTACCTGAGAAGGACCACTAGGCCAGAACTCTTTACCACATTCGACACATGTGGTCTTATAGAAATTATGCCCTTCTTTCTCACTCTTATCTCGTTCCTTGTCTATCTCCCAATAGGCTTTTGAACTGCATTCTTTACAGCAATACTTCTGATGATGCTTGTTCGGCCAGTACTCTTTGCCGCAGTATTCACAGATCCTCTTAGGATAAGGGTGTCCGTCATTCTCAGCCAGACGCAGTTCTTTTTTCAGTGCCCATTCTTGCTTTGCCTTATCGGCAATTACCTCGTCATACAATTTTCGTCTGGTGCGCTTATCCCTTATGTCTTTACATTCATCAGAACACACTTGCTGCTGCCCGTTGACAGGCCAGAATGGCTTGCCGCAGATCACACAGTTTTTCTGTCGGAATCTATGATCTCCCTTTTCCTTTCTGCGTTTCTCATGCACAACATCCATGTTATGATCATAGGCACACTTCTTATCGCAGTAGATCTGCCTGGAAGTGTTTGGCCAGAACTCTTTACCGCACTGAGGACAAACTTTCTTGGGATACATATGGCCTTCATTCTGATCCAGACGTTCCCTTTTCTTCTTTTCCTGATGCTTCTTATAATTCTTCTTTTCTTTCGCCTTCTTTGCTTTTTTCTTCTTAACAGCTTCAGCAGCTGCGGCTTTTTCAGCTGCCTTGATCTCTTCAGGAGTTGGAGACAGATCTACATGGCCTACAAAGTTGAATATGATCTCGATACGTTGAGTAGTTTCGCCATCAGTTTTGACCTTTTCATGGATGAGGACTTTATCTATCAGCTCACGGAGCATCTCATCTGTGATCTCAGTAGGCTCTCTGTATTTCTTGACTGTCTCTATAAATCTATCGCCCTTGAATGCTGGCTTTTCAGAAGCCTTTTCTTCTGCTTGCAATCTGGATATCTTCTTATCCAAGCTTTCCTGCTCTTCTGCGTAGCTATGCATCATCGACAGATATTGTCTTTCCGGCAGCACTCCCTTTACATAGTTCTCATATAAGGTCTTTATCAGCCTGTCCAGTTCGTCAAATCGCTGTTCTGCCGTTCTTAACTCAGATCGGTTGGCGGCAGGACGCTTTTTCATTTCTTCTTCATAAGCAGCTTTCAAGCTCTCTGCGAATGCTTCTTCATCAGCTATTACTCTTTTCGACAGTCTCTGTATGGCCTGAAGAATCAGCTGCTCTACTATATTTGCAGACAGATTGTGGGAGGTGCAGTTCTTGCCATTATTGGAGTAGTTCCCGCATCTGAAAGAGAAATAGTCTCCCCCTCCTTTGCGTTTGTGATGATTGATAGACATTCTGTGACCACAGTCAGCACAGAACAGAAATCCGCATAGTCTGTGAGAGTTTGTATAATATCCATAAGGCGCAGGACTGCGTTTGCCTCGTCCTTTCTCCAGAAACTTCTGAGCTCTGTCCCATAATTCCTGATCTATTATCGCTTCGTGAGTGTTTTCAAACACAAGCTGATCTTCAGGATCCACCGCTTTTCTATCCATCTTGAAGCTTGGCTTGTAGCTTTTTTTAAGAACTGTATGTCCCAAATATTCCCGTCTCTTAAGGATCTCACTTACAGTTGTATTGCTCCATTCGCAGCTATCCTTCTTTGCTTTCATATTTGATTGTTCCGGGTGATACTTTTCAGTATATGCAGATGGGATCAGAATCTTCTCTTCGGTAAGTATTCTGGCTATAGCTGTCGGACCATTTCCTTCTGCAGCTAGTTCAAATATATGGCTTACTACCTTTGATGCTACTGGATCAATAACCAGCGTCTGCTTATCTTCCGGAAGCCTGTTGTATCCGTATGGTATGCTGCCGCTGCACCTGAGGCCCTCATTCATTCTGGCATTGAAGATTGATTTGATCTTGTTGCTCGTATCCTTCGCGTACCACTCATTCATTATGTTGAGGAAAGGTGCGAAGTCATTTCCCATCGGCTGTTCGCTGTCAACATTATTGTTTATGGCGATAAATCTGACTTCCTTTTGAGGGAACAGGATCTCAGTGTAATATCCTACCTGAAGGTAATTTCTTCCAAATCTGCTCATGTCCTTCACGATCACAGTTCCGATCGTGCCGGCTTCGACCTCTCTGAGCATCTCCTGAAACGCCGGTCTGTTGAAGTTGGTTCCGGTAAAACCATCGTCAGAATAGTGCCTGATGTTATCAAAACCGTTATTTCTCGCGAAGTCCTCCAGATACTTTTTCTGGTTCAGGATACTATTACTTTCACCTTGTAGCTCATCATCTTTGGAAAGTCTTTCGTATAGCGCCGTAACCTTGAAACCTTGAAATTTAGCCATTTCATACATCTCCTTCCTCTAAATAGATGTATAAAAAAAATGGCTGAGAATAGTTTCTCAGTTCGGATCCAGGATCATCATGCTGCAATTCGCCTGCATGACATTCGGCTTTACGAAGAACCTGGTCTTGCCTGCACCGGATCCACCTATGACCAGCACGTTCAAATTTCTCCTGTGCTTGTGTGCATCGAATCCGATCTTCACATGCTGAGTCAGGATCTTGTTCATGCTTTCCGGTCTCTGGTGATACTTCCTGTTCACGACTGCAGCATCGCCCCACTTTGCTGAGCCGTGTTCCTCACCGTGCCTGTAGTTGCGGCGAGTGGATAG
>CACYBO010000129.1 GCA_902772685.1 uncultured Eubacteriales bacterium
CACCGCGGAGTATGCCTCCAGACTCGGCGCGACGATTTCGATCCCCTCTGTATTGCGGAAGCTCTGCAGGTATTCCAGATCATAGGCTCCCTGCACCCAGAAATAAATCTTCCCGTATTCCTGTCTGAGAATGTCGATCAGCTTTTGATCATATTCCTTCTCGCGGCCGTAATCCGTGAGGGTAAAGACGACGCTCTCCGCCTTCTCATGGGGGATCTGGGCACAGAACTCGGGTGTGAAGCGCCACATGGTCGGGCAGCCGGTGTCGATTGCCCGATAGCCGAGGCTTGTGAGGAAGTCTGCTGCCGCCCGGTCTCTGGTGCTGTGCACATAGTCCCGGGACAGGATCTTCCCGTAGAGCTTTTTCGTATACAGATTGGTCCTGCTCCTGGCCTGTCCCACGCCGACGCCCATAAAAATACTGTTTTCGTAGGGCATGCAGTTCCAGAGATTAATATTGAACACAGGGCGAGGCTTCAGCATATCCTTCCACATGAGATTGGACCCGCAGATGAATTTATACCTGGCCCGGTCGTAAAATTTCATATAAGGGTTTTTCCTGTTATTCTGATAGAAGGTTACAATCGGCGCATGCGTGGCGCTGTGAATCACATAGTTGTCCTCCAGAATCCCCGCCTCGTCCAGTTCGTGCTCTGCCGAGCACATAATGATCTCATCCCCCTTGTTCAGGGAGCGGATGCCCGGATCGAAAAGTACGATTGAATCCATAAATGTCTCCTAATTTGTCTTTCTGGTGATCAGTCCGATGAACACGATTGTGAAACCGGTAATTGTATATGCCGTAAACACGCTGGTGCCTGTGCTGGATATCAGCATATAAGCAGCATAGGTGATCGCCGCGACAAGCTCGAATCTGCCGGTCTTTGCCTGCAGCAGCATGGTCCTTACCAGTCTCCAGACAATCAGCACCATGATTGGGAGAGCTAAGAAGCCGAACTCTGCGGCGACTGCCGGCCAGAAACAGTCTGTCAGCTCAGTGCCGCCCTCCGCCAGTCCCCAGTAGGTGTAGAGTCCGTAACGGTAATAGAGCGGAGAATAATATCGCGCGGCCATTTCAGTTCCAAACGTAGCGAAGCCGGCCCCCCACGGGAAGAGGTCCTTCATGACCGCTATACCGCCTCTCAGCAGAAGCGATCTTGCAGTGGTGGATTCCGTGCCGAAGTAGTATTGAATCTGGTCCCAGCCGACAAACAGGACCGCAATGGTTCCGAGAATCAGATACCGCGGCTTCATGTACTTTCTGATGATCTGTCTTCTGCTCAGGTCGCTTTCCCTCTTAATGGCGCCGCTGTTTGTGATCATCAGCACGAAGCACCAGATCATCACAGTCGCGATGCTGCGCGTTCTGCCGGTGCTGAACCACAGTAGGAAAAACAGGCCGATCCAGACGTATCTGGCCAAACGGTTTCTCGCATTTTTCAGATCAACCGTCAGAATGAGGAGAAAAGCCATGCAGTACTGGCTGAACATGCCCGGATTGGAATAGACAAATTGAAAGGCCTTGAAGCCGAATCTGATACCGCGGGTCATGCCGAAATCGACACTCTGACTCATCAGTGCCAGCACAAGTCCCAACACCGTAAGCAAATGCGTCTCAACCGCCAGTGCATGCGTGATTCTTTCAAGCCCGCCCTTCTTCTCAAAATACAGGATCGAACCGATCAGGCAGATATAGAGCTTGCTGAAATACAGCATATCCAGCAGAATCGCGGTTTTCCGCCTGGCAATCCCCGACGTCGCATTTCCGATGAGGCCGAGAACGAAGAGGATAAACAGCAGGATGAAAATCCGTACATGTTCTCTCCTGATCCGGTTAAAGTACAGGAGGATAGCCAGAAGGAAAAACACAGTCAGCGCTTCATCGACAAGTCGGAAGGCCGATGAGACCCGCATCAGGGCGTTCTGCGTCAGGATGATATTGATGATCAGGAACCAGACAAGATCCCTGAGCCTTATTATCAGTGTTCTGTTCATGTTTGAAAGCCCAACCGCGGAGAAGCTCCGGGTCTTTCCGTAACCAAAATATAAAAGAGGTCAGACATTCAGCGCGCCCCGGATATACCGATCCGCTTCCGCCCTCAGTCTGGTCAGGTTTTCCTCGACCTTCTCGTAGTCGATCTCCCGTGTCATTTCATTGACCAGATCGCTATTGAATCGCCGGTTGATCCCGACGTTGGCAAACAGGGTATCCAGTCTCGAGTTTCTGGAATTTTTCGAGCTGCCGTAGCGGTTGAAGGAAACAAACTGCTTGTGATAAATGATTGAAAATACGCTGCCATGGAAGGAATCCGTGCAGACATACTTTGCATGCCGGATCAGGTTTACGAATTCGGCGGGGCCGACGTCATAGGGTGCGATGTCTCCGAAGTTTTCATCCTCCGGGATGTACTCATCCAGATGCCGGAGCACAACGATTTTCATGTTTTTTTCTTTTGCGAGCTTTCTGACCTCCTCGCGCTGATCGGGGTTGTTGCCGAGAAAGTAGCAGAAAATATAGTCTCCGTCGACGATCGTTTTGTCCGGGATGTTCTCGTCCCAGACCGAGCGGTCGATGATCATGGTGGGATCCAGAATGACCTCGGCGTCCCTTCCGGTCAGCTCTTTGATGATTTTGGCGCCGGCCTGCTCGCGTACGCTGAGATGATCTATTCTGCTGAGATACGCTTTTGTGCGCCGTCTCTGATAAAACGGGATCTGTGCGAC
>CACYBO010000130.1 GCA_902772685.1 uncultured Eubacteriales bacterium
CTCTACAGAGATCCGGAAACACACGAACCTCATGAGTATTACTGCAAGATGCCGGAAGATATCGACAAGAGAAAGATTCTGGTAACTGACCCGATGCTCGCAACCGGCGGAAGTGCGGTAGCAGCAATCGATTTCGTCAAGGAGAGAGGCGGCAAGGACATCACCTTCATGTGCCTGATCGCAGCTCCGGAAGGAATCAAGGTTCTGCAGGAAGCGCACCCGGATGTTGACATCTACATCGCGGCAACAGACAGATGCCTCAATGAAAACGCCTACATCGTACCGGGTCTGGGCGATGCCGGCGACAGGATCTTCGGAACCAAGTAGTACGCAGAGCAAGAAGTTCTAAAGAAAAACATTTCAGAGCAGCCCGCGCAGCTCCGCGGGTCTGCTTTGATTCTCATTTTTCATTGTTTTAAAAATATAACAACAGGAGATAACAACAAAATGGATTATAATCTGATCCCGGATAATGTAAGCAAATTCGATAACGTATACGATGTGCTCAAAGAGCGTGGATTTATTGAACAGTCTACGGACGAAGAAAAAGTCCGCGAGCTTCTGCAGAATGAGAAGGTCAAGTTCTACATCGGATTCGACCCGACGGCAGACTGTCTGCATGTCGGACACTTCATGCAAGTCATCATCATGATGTACATGCAGAAGTTCGGTCATACTCCGGTGGTTCTCATCGGCGGAGGGACCGGCATGGTCGGAGATCCGTCAGGCAGAACAGATATGCGGCAGGTCATGGATATTGAGACCATCGAGCACAACTGTGAACAGTTCAAGAAACTCTTCAACCAGTTCCTTGAGTTTGACGAGGAATGGAAGTATGAAGGGAATGAAGGCGTTTATACACCGGGGCACGAGAACAAGACGCCGGAACCGGGCAAAGCCATCGCAGTCAACAACGCAAGATGGCTGAGACCTTTGAACTATATCGATTTTCTCCGTGAAATCGGTTCCCTGTTCAACATCAACACCATGCTGAGAGCGGAATGCTTCAAGCAGAGAATGGACCGTGAAGGCGGATTGACAATGTTCGAACTCAACTACATGCTTATGCAGAGTTATGACTTCATGGTCATGGCCAGAGACTTCGATGTCAAGATCCAGTTCGGCGGCAACGATCAGTGGTCGAACATTATCGGCGGCGTCGATCTGACGAGAAAGAAAGTCGGAAAAGAAGTCTATGGAATGACATTCTCCCTTCTGACCAACAGCGAGGGCAAGAAGATGGGCAAAACCCAGAAGGGTGCCCTTTGGCTTTCACCGGAGAAGACACCGCCTTACGAATTCTATCAGTACTGGAGAAACGTCGGCGATGCTGATGTTGAGAAGTGTCTGCGGATGCTCACGTTCCTGCCGATGGATGAAGTGCGCCGTCTCGCGTCCCTGAAGGATCAGGAGATCAACAAGGCCAAGGAAGTACTGGCCTACGAAGTGACCAAGCTCGTTCACGGTGAAGAAGAAGCCAAAAAGGCACAGGATGCAGCACGCGCAGCTTTCGGCGGAGGCGGCGCGGCGGCTGCCAATCTGCCGGTTGTCGAGATCGATGCTGAAATGCTCCAGTCGACAGACAAGGAAGGCAACCAGCTGGGAGGTCTCGGCGTTGCGGCATTCCTCACAAAGCTCGGTCTTACGGGAAGCAACAGAGACGCCATGGACGTCATCAGACAGGGCGGACTGAAGATCGATGGGGAAAAGATCACCGATCCGAAGACCCTCATCAAAAAAGACTCCTTCGGCGATGAAGGAATGCTTGTTGAAAAAGGCAAGAAGAAGAAAGTAATTGCAAAGCTGAAATAAAATGAAAAGGCCTGCCGGATTCGGCAGGCCTTGATTTCTCTAAAGATAGATTTCTCCTTCCGCCAGAATCGCGGCGTTTCCGCCGACCTTGATGGCCGGACCATCCGCGAGAGAGCGTATCTGTGAAGGGCGGCCCATAGCCTCACCCTGTATGAACAGGCACTCTGCGCTGGAAGGGATGATCTCATTTCTCTGAAGGTAATACGTTAAGGAGCCGTTGGCCGTGCCGGTTGCGGCTTCTTCGTCTATATCATAGAGAGGAGCAAAGTCTCTGCAGTAGGCGGTTACATCGTCGCGTCCGCCCTTCGCGCTTCCTCCGCGGTGTTTTCCTCCATCCAGTGTGAACGCATGAATACTCACGACTTCGAGGCGTTTCGTCAGCTCTGTGAGGGCCGGGAAGTCGGGAGCCATTCTGTTGAGTTCTTCCCTTGAGGCGGCCGGGAGCATGATGTCGGGAAGTCCGGTTGATATAATCTCCGGCTTCAGACCGCTGCCGTCACCGCCATTGGCAAGGCACTGCTCCTCCAGAACAGGGATGTTGTCTTCATACTTTATCCCCAGCACATCATAGAGCTCTCTCAACGCGTCTTCCTCACTGATCGTTCCAAGATACTCCGGCGCGGCCATATCCATGAGGATCGAATCCTCTCCTATGACGATATCAAGATCTCCTGCCAGCGTCTTGTTCAGAACGGTGGTTCCGGCCGTTACGAGACCAGCCTGACGCAGACAGTGAAAACTCGCAATCGTCGCATGTCCGCAAAGATCCACTTCCGCTGCCGGAGTGAAGTAGCGTACATTAAAGGCATTGTACGCACCGTCAGCATCCGGGTTGGAAAGCATCCGAATGAAAGCCGTCTCAGAATAGCGGAGTTCAGCGGCGGTTTTTCTCATGGTTTCATCATCGGGGAAGTCCGCGCCCTCACCGAGGATCACCACCCCTGCAGGGTTTCCGCCGAACACTTCTTCTGTGAATGCATCCGCAATATATAGTTTCATTTTCTTTTACCTCTTATCAAAAGTCATAACGATACAATTATTATACACAAATATACCGCAGCAGCACACAAAAAAGAAGACTCCCGCTCATAAGAGCGGAAGCCTCCGTCAGTTTAGATATTACACCGATAATGTAAATTTCAATTTAGCTTTTACAGAAGGTTGTAAGCTTTTCCTACTTCTGCCAGAGCTTCGTC
>CACYBO010000131.1 GCA_902772685.1 uncultured Eubacteriales bacterium
ACCGTTCTGCGTATGGGACTGTATCAGCTGGGCTACATGGAGAAGGTTCCTGAGTACGCGGCGATCAGTGAGAGCGTTGAACTTGCCAAGAAGTACTGCAAAGGCAGAGCAGGTCTTGTCAATGGAGTGCTGAGGGAATACCAGAACAAGAAGATATACCTCACACTTCCTGCAAGGGATGAAGATGAGATCAGGTATCTTTCTATCAAATATTCTTATGCTCCGTGGATCATTGAACTGTGGCTGAAGTACTATGAAAAAAGTTTTGTGGAAAAACTTCTGGACGCAGGAAACGCAACTCCGCCGCTCACTGTCAGAGTAAACTGGCTGAAGATCAGGAAGGAAGACCTGAAGAAGGTTCTGCACGAGAGAGGATACGAGGCGGAAGACGGCAAGATCTGCCAGAACGCACTCAATGTCAAAGGCAGCAAACTGCTGGATAGCGACCTCTACAGATATGGTCTGTTCACGCCGCAGGATGAAAGTTCCATGCTTGTTTCCGAGAAGATCGGAGTCAAGCAGGGAGACCTGGTTATGGATATGTGCGCAGCTCCCGGAGGCAAGACGACCGCAATTGCCGAGAGGATGAACAACACAGGAAAAATTCTGGCTTCGGACATCTATCGCAGGAAGCTGGACATTGTAGATAAAGAGGCTTCCAGACTTGGTATTACAAATATCGAAACGAGGTCATGGGATGCCACCAGAGTTGATTCGACAATGATCAAGAAGGCGGACAAGGTACTGGTAGATGCGCCTTGTTCAGGGCTCGGCGTCATCAGGAGAAAGCCTGAGATCAAGTACAGAGAGCTGTCGGATGATCTGAGGCTGCTGCCGAATAAGCAGCTCGCCATACTGTCAGCATCATCATCCTACGTAAAGCCCGGCGGGACACTGGTGTACAGTACATGCACGATCAATCCTGAGGAAAACGAGAAGGTGATCGATGCGTTCCTCAAGAAGAACAGGGATTTCGAGAAAGTCGAGAGAACTCTGCTTCTTCCAAACGTTAATGGTACAGACGGATTCTTCATCTGCGTGATGAAGAGAGCTGATCTGTTAGAGTAATAGTTATTTTCAGACAGGGAGAACAATCAACTAATGCTGCAAATAGGATTCAAATGCAACAGAGGAGTCGTTAGAAAAAATAACGAAGATGCGTGCTTTCTGATCCCGAATCAGGACGTCTATATCGTAGCTGACGGCGTTGGAGGAAACAATTCCGGTGAGATAGCCAGCAGTACGGCAGTAGAGTCACTGGCATCCTTCGTCAAGAAGGGGGATCTCAAAAGCTGCAAAACCCCTGAAGAGATTTTTGGGTTCTTCACAGAGGCTGTGGACGCAGCCAACATGGATGTCTACGGCATGAACCAGGAAAATCTCAACTACAGAGGGATGGCTACGACGATCGTTATGACTTACATACACGATGGCAGTGCTTACGTGACTAACATAGGCGACAGCAGAGCATATCTGTTCAGAAACGGAAGACTGAAACGCGTCACCAAGGACCACACCTATGTCAATGAACTGATCGACAAAGGTATCATCACGGAGAGAGAAGCAGAAAGTCACAGTCAGAAGAATGTGATAACCAAGGCACTCGGCGCAGAGCCTCAGGCGGAACCGGATTTCTATAAAGTCGCACTGGAGAGAGGAGACATCATGCTGCTCTGCTCAGATGGTCTTTATGGCGAGGTCGGGGAAGACAGGATGACTGAGATTCTCAAGGACGCATATGAGAAGGATACAAAGATGAACGATCTGTGCGCCGACTTCGTGGACGAAGCAATACTTGCGGGCGGCAGAGACAACATCACAGTGATCTGCATCAGGGTTTGATATTTCTAGGAGGAAGTTATGAGCAAAGTACTCGCAAACAGATATGAACTGTTCGAGAGAGTAGGAGAAGGAGGCATGTCCGTAGTCTACAAGGCGAAGGACAGACTTCTCAATAGATTTGTGGCAATCAAGATTCTCAAACCCGAATTCATCGGTGACCAGAAGTTCATTGAGAGTTTCAGGAGAGAATCCCAGAACGCCGCGAGCATGAGCCATCCGAATATCGTCAATATTTATGACGTAGGAAGAGAAGGCAATATACATTACATCGTCATGGAGCTTATCGAAGGAAGGGCTCTCAGCGATTACATCCGTGAGCAGGGGCCGATGGCCTACCCGAAGGTCATCGCTTTGTCAAAGCAGATCGCGTCTGCTCTTGCTTTTGCGCACAAGAATCACATCATACACAGGGATGTGAAGCCGCACAACGTAATGATCACACCGAACGGAACTGCGAAGATCACGGACTTCGGTATCGCAAAGGCAGTCAATGCGGCGACAATTGTTGATAATACTGACGGCATCGTGGGATCCGTCCACTACTTCTCACCGGAGCAGGCCAGAGGCGGATACGTTGATGAAAAGTCCGATATATACTCACTTGGAATCGTGATGTATGAGATGCTTACAGGACAGGTGCCTTTTGACGGGGATAATCCTGTAAATATCGCTCTGCAGCACATCAACAGTGAGATGACGCCGCCGTCTGAACTGGTGAGCGGCGTACCGCCGGCACTCGAGCACATCATCTTGAAGTGCTGCGACAAATATCCGGTAAACAGATTCGCGTCTGCAGATGATCTGATCGAAGCGCTGAATAATCTGGAGTTCGTGGGCAGCGTCGTAGGAGACTCTGTTCTCATGGGTACCGCAGGTAAGGATACCACAAAGATCCGCCCGCCAAAGACAAAGGGTCCTGTGGCTGTAACAGATTACGACAGCGGTGAAGAGGAATACGAAGAACGCGACGGCAGAAAGAAAAAAGAGAAGACAAAAAAGAACAACAAGAGAGTCATCATCATAGCAGCGGCAGCGGCAGCGGTTATCCTGGGACTGATTGCGGTCTTTGCTCTCACCGGAGGCGAAGAAATCGAGGCGCCTGATTTCAAGGGAATGACCATGCAGCAGGCCCAGACCTTGGCCGAAGAGATGGATCTCAAGGTCAAAGAAGGAGAGGAAGTCATCAGCGACGAAGTGGACAAGGGCCTTATCGTATCCCAGGATCCTGAAGCGGGCCAGACCATTAAAACGGGAAGCACCGTAACCGTAAATATCAGCAAGGGTCTGGGAGACGGCAGTGTGCCTGATCTCACCGGCAAGATGAAAGATGATCTTTCGGAGTATCTGGAAGCTGCCGGCTTCAAGCTGGGAGCAGTTACGACCAAGGCCAGTGATGAACCGGAAGGAACGGTGCTCAGCCAGAATCCTAAGGCGGGTTCAGAAGTTGAAAAAGGTACCGCTATCGACGTCGTGGTAAGCGATGGATCCAAGGCGAAGGCAACTGTTCCGTACCTTGTAGGGAAATCACTCGGCGCTGCGCAGGGCGCTCTTTCGGAGGCAGGTCTTAAGACCGGAAACGTGAGCTATGACTACAGCTCATCCTATGCAGAGGGTGAGGTAATGTGGCAGCAGTACGACGCGGGAGCATCCATTGACAAGGGCTCATCCGTGAAACTCAGGGTCAGCAAGGGTCCTGAACCTACAACAACAACCACCACTACTACCACCACGGCAGCACCTACAGAAACCGAGCCGGAGCTGGACGGTCCTGCGGATTAGTAGAATGAAAGGAACCATAGTAAAAGGAATCGCCGGATTTTATTTTGTGAAATCCGGCGAAACAGTATACAGATGCAGAGCGAGAGGAATATTTAAAGAGCAGGGCATCAAACCGGCTGTTGGAGACGCGGTACTCTTTGAAGTCGGGGCGGAGGAGGACAACACTGTTGTCACGGAGATTCTTCCCCGTAAGAACTGTTTCGTGCGGCCCTTCGTGGCGAATGTGGACTGCTTCATAATTGTTGCAGCCGCAAAAAAGCCGGCGCCCGTTCTTCAGGTCATTGACAGATTTCTGGTCATGGCCGAAAAAGCCCATACGGATATTGTCTTCTGCATCAACAAGTGTGATCTCAACGGCAGGCAGGAAGAACTGAGAGAAATCTATGAACCGCTCTATCCTGTCGTATGCCTGGGTGAAGGAACAGAGGATGGCCTTCTGAAACTCAGGGAACTGATAAAGGGCAAGAAATCCGCTTTGGCAGGAGCATCGGGGGTTGGGAAATCCACGATACTCAACAGGCTGCACCCCGAAGCGTTCATGGAAACGGGAAGTATAAGCGAAAAATCCCAAAGAGGGAAGCACACTACGAGACACAGCGAGCTTTTTGCTCTTGATGATGAAGGAACAATGGTGTTCGATACACCGGGCTTTACATCCTTTGACATACTTACTGCGAGTGAAGAGGAACTGCAGTTCCTCTATCCTGAAATCGGGGCGTTTGCCGGGCAATGCAGATATGACAACTGCAGACACCTGGCAGAACCGGAGTGTGCAGTGAAGCGGGCTCTGGAAAAGGGAGAGATAAGCGTAAGCAGATACAGATCATACAAAGAGCAGATGGAGGAACTCATAAAATGAAGAAACTTGCGCCATCAATATTGTCAGCGGATTTCTCTAAACTGGCGGAGGAGGTTGCCCGAATCCAGGAAGGAGGAGCGGACTACATACACGTGGATGTTATGGATGGTCACTTCGTTCCGAATATTTCCTTCGGAGCCGCTGTGATGAAGAGTTTGGAAGGCAAGACAAATCTGCCCTTCGATGTCCATCTGATGATTGAGAATCCGGATCAGTATCTGGAAGACTTCATGACGCCGTCAACAGAATTTATCACAGTGCATCAGGAGGCGTGCGTTCACCTCAACAGAACCGTGCAGCACATCAAATCTTTGGGAGCAAAAGCAGGAGTGTCGATTAATCCCGCGACTTCTCTGTCGACGCTCGACTACATTCTTGAAGATGTGGATATGGTGCTGATCATGTCAGTCAACCCGGGTTTCGGCGGTCAGAAGTTCATACCGTCCGCCTTAGAGAAGATCTGGGAACTGGCGCAGATTAAGAAAGCTGAAGAACTGGATTTTGAAATTGAAGTTGATGGGGGCGTAAACCTGGAGAATGTTCAGGAGATCGCCTCTGCGGGAGCGGATATTATAGTTGCGGGTTCGGCGGTGTTCAAAACGCCGGATATCACAGAAACGACGAAACAGTTCGTCAGCAGAATAAGGAGCGTTTAAATGAGAATCGTACTTGACGGAATGGGCGGAGATAACGCCCCTGCGGAAATCGTGAAAGGCGCCGTGAGCGCAGCAGAAGTAATCGATGATGAGATACTGATCGTCGGCGATCCGACAGCAATTGCCCTCGAACTGCAAAAGTGCAACTATACAGGCAGCCGGATTCAGATTGTCCCCGCACACGAAGTTATCACGATGCATGACAGCCCGGTAAAAGCAATCAGAGGAAAAAAAGATTCTTCCCTTGTTGTAGGGCTCAACATGGTGAAGAACGGCGAAGGGGATATGTTCGTTTCAGCCGGAAATACCGGTGCGCTGGTCGTCGGCTCCAGACTTCTCCTCGGAAAGATCAAAGGAATCGAACGGCCTGCCCTCGCCAGCATATATCCGGACATGACAGGAGGGGATCCTGTGCTGCTGGTCGACGCCGGTGCGAGCTCAGAATCCAAGGCGAGGAATCTTCTGGAATACGGACTTATGGGAAGCATCTACGCAGAGAAGGTGTGGGGCAGAGAGATTCCGGCTGTTGGTCTTGTGAATCTGGGAGAAGAGGAAAGCAAAGGCTCCAGTGTTACAAAGGAAGCTTATAAGTTGCTTTCGGAATCCAACCTGAACTTCATCGGCAACGTGGAGGGAAGAGATGTGCCAAAGGGCGTCTGCGATGTTATCGTCTGTGACGGATTTACAGGCAACGTCATCCTGAAACTGACAGAAGGTGTTTCTCTAAGTATTTTCAAACTGATCAAAGAAACACTGAAGAGCAATGTCAAAGCCATGGTGGGCGGAGCGCTGGTCAAATCCAAGCTGGCATCGCTCAAGGATGAGTTTGATTATGAGGAATACGGCGGCGCGCCGATACTCGGCGTTTCCGGACCGGTCATCAAGATGCACGGTTCCTCCACAGAGAGAGCTGTAAGGAGCGCCATCATCAGAGGCATTCCATATGCGAAAGAAAACGTGGTGGATATCATCAGGCAGGAAATCAAGGAGAATAAGTAATCATCAGTCCGATGAGGAGCAGATAATTCATTGAAAACAATAGAAGAAAAAATCAGATACAGCTTCAAAGATAGAACGCTGCTGGAGACAGCCCTGACGCACAGTTCTTTTGCGAGGGAAAAAAGCAGCGGTGAGTATAATGAGAGGATGGAGTTCCTGGGGGACGCCATGCTCGACGCGATTGCGGGAGAAGAACTGTACAGAGAGTTTCCCGGAAAAGGAGAAGGATTTCTCTCAAGAACAAGGGCCAGCCTTGTCTGTGAGAAATTTCTTTTTGAGGTCGCAGTTCGGATTGGGCTTGGAGACCACCTGAAACTCGGGCCGGGAGAAGAAAAGACAGGAGGGCGCAGCAGGCCGTCGATTCTGGCGGATGCAGTGGAGGCGCTCATAGGCGCAGTATTTCTGGACGGCGGGTACGAAGTGACCAGAGAAGTTGTGCTCCGCCTTCTCGCAGATGGACTGAAAGATGTTAGAGAAGGAAAAGCGATTATTACGGATTACAAAACCGCACTGCAGGAGCTTCTGCAGGCGGAGGGAGCAACGGCCGGCGACATACAGTACGTAGATGCCGGGCAAAGCGGTCCGGACCATGACAAGGTATTTACAGTAAAACTCATGATAAATGGCAGCCAGGAGGCTGAGGGGGTAGGGAAGAGTAAAAAGCAGGCTCAGCAGAATGCTGCAGAGCAGGCACTTTCAAGGAGAAGACATGCTATTTAAGAAAATCGAAATGCACGGGTTCAAGTCTTTTGCAGAGCCCATAACAATCGAATTCAACGAAGGCCTGACAGGTATCGTCGGCCCGAACGGAAGCGGAAAAAGCAATATCAGTGACGCCGTAAGGTGGGCGCTCGGTGAGCAGAGCCCGAAGATGCTGCGCGGCGGCAAGATGGAAGAAGTCATCTTCAACGGTACGGACAGCAGGAAGTCCCGCGGAATGGCGGAGGTAACCCTCTACATCGACAACAGCGACGGAAGCCTGCCGATCGACTACAAGGAAGTGGCGATCACCAGGAGAATGTTCCGGTCGGGTGAAAGTGAATATCACATCAACGGCAATCAGTGCAGACTGAGAGATATACGTGAACTCATCATGGATACCGGCATTGGTGTGGACGGCTATTCCCTCATAGGTCAGGGTAAGATCGCCGACATCATCAGCAACAATACGGATTCCAGAAGAGAAATCTTCGAAGAGGCGGCGGGTGTTGTCGCCTACAGAACCAGAAAGGCGGAAGCCGAAAGAAAACTCGTGTCTACGACGCAGAACATGGACAGAGTGCAGGATATCATCAACGAGATTGAAGGGCGTATCGACGGCCTCAGAGAGGAAAGTGAAAAAGCAAAAGAGTATCTGGAACTGAGGGACAGACATAAATCTCTTGAAATCAACATCATCCTCAAAAATGTGGAGGGACTCGAGAGAAAGAACGAGTTCGCGGAGGAGGATCTCCGCAATGTGGTTTATAACCTCGAAAGGCTCAAAGCCGAAAAGGATAAACTCGAGGAGGAGATCAACGGGAGCAACAGCAAGAATGAAACCCTGGAAACCATCTCCGTCGACGCCAGGGAAGCTCTGATCAAAGCCATAGACAAACTGAATCTGGCTGTGAACAAGTCGGAAGTCGACAAAGAGAGAATGACGGCTATCGAGGAGAACACCAGCAGGATCAGCGAAGAGATACTGGCTCTTGAAGAGAAAAAAGAGAGAGAAGAAGCAAACGCCGGGACATTTCTGGCGCAGAAAGAGGAAGCGGACAGACAGGCCGAAGAGGCCGAGAAGGGTCTGAACGAAAAAATCTACAAATACAATGATCTGGCGGACGACCTGGGGCGCCTTGGGGAAGAGGCAGACGCCGCAAGGAATGACTTGTTCCGCATCACATCAGAGATAACGGCCTGCAGGTCGGAAATCAGCAGCATGGAGCTGATCGGCGAGACGCTGGAGAGAAGAAAAGCTGCGCTGTTAAGTGAACGTAATGAAAGTGAGAACACAGAGAAAAACGCCAGACAGAGTCTCGAAGAGGCGCAGATTGAACGTGAACAGCTTGCCGCAGAGGCGGAGAGCGTAAGAAAGGAACAGGAGGAAGCGCAGCGCGCGCACGAAGATGCGCTGAAAGAGGAAAGACAGCTTGCGCTTTCAGCAGAAGAACTCAGACTGTCTCTGGGAAGAATGTCCGCCAGACTCAAAACCATCGAAGAGATGGAGAGCAACTACGAAGGATATACAAGCGCGGTAAAACACGTGATGAAATCCGGCATGTCCGGAATACACGGCGTAGTGGCAGAACTGATCACAGTTCCGGCCGGATATGAAACCGCAATTGAAACCGCACTGGGACAGTCACTGCAGAATATTGTGTGCGATGACGACATCAGCGCCCGCAGAGCCATAAGATCCCTCAAAGAGAATAAAGCCGGAAGAATGACATTCCTGCCGCTCAAGTCCATAAAGGGCAGGGAGAAACCGGATGAGTCTCTGAAGAAAGAGCCCGGGTTTGTTGGATTTGCACCAGACTGCATATCGTACAGCAGGAAGTATGAGAATGTCATTAGTTATCTTCTGGGCAGAGTCGTAGTCGTGAAGGATCTGGACAGTGCCATTGGCATTTCCAAGCGGGAAAGGGATATCCTGACTGTAACAATGGACGGGGAAATCATCAACGCCCGCGGTGCGATAACCGGCGGAAGATTCAAGCACAAGACGGCCAACATTCTCGACAGAAGAGCAGAGATGGCGCAGCTGGACAAAAGCATTAAAGAGGGCGCTGAAAAACAGGAGCAGTACAGCGCCAGAATTGAGAATCTGAAGGAGGAAATCCGCAGTTTCAATGATGAAATAAACAGTCTGGACGAGAAACAGCGCAAGATCGAGAGTTCCCTTATGCTGAAGGACAGCGCCATCAGCGTAGCGCAGGGCGCTCTCGAGGATATGATCAGCAGTGCGGATAAGGTGGACAGAGAACTGCAGAATATTGAGCAGGAACAGGAAAACACCAAAGGCATGATCGATAAGATCAACGCTGACATCAAGGCGAAACAGGAAGCTGCAGATGAAGCAGAGAAGACCTGTGAGGAAAAACTCCGGCAGTATGACGGCAAAAAAGCCGAGGCCAGCGGAATCAACGAAGAGATTACCGCGGCGAGAATTCTCGTCAATACCTGCAGTGAGAAAAAAGCCCATGCAGATGATATAGCCGACAGAATCAACGCCGCAATTGCGGAAATCACATCGGATATCGATGCCAGAAAGCTGCAGCTTGAAATACTGACAGATGAGAGAAACCAGCTTACGGAAGGTCATCTGGACATTGACGGAATGATCGGTGAACTTGAGGAGAAGAAGGCCTCTGCGGAGGAACAGCTGCAGACAGTGACAGATGAAAAGGCAGCACTCACAGTGCGGCTTGCCACGCTCAATAATGACAGGGAAGAGCTGACCGGAAAGATTCAGACATTCCAGGATCAGAAATACGATTTGGATGTGCGCAAGGCGAAGAATGATACGCAGCTTGAGACATACAAAGAGAAACTCTGGGAGGATTTCGAGGTTTCCTACATACAGGCGATGGAATTCAAATCAGAGGATTTCGTTATGTCCAGAGCCGTCAAGGAGAACAGGCAGATAAAGAGCCGTCTCAAGGAACTGGGCGAAGTGAATGTGGGAGCCATCGAGGAATACAAGCAGGTCAGCGAGCGTTACGAATTCCTGACGGGCGAAAGAGCTGACGTCCAAAAGGCGATGGATGACCTCAACGGTATCATCAGTGAGATGGACAAGACGATCAGGAAGAGATTTAAGGAGAGTTTCGACCAGATCGTCGTGAACTTCGAAAAGCAGTTCCAGGATCTGTTTGGAGGAGGGCACGCCGAACTGAGACTCTCGGATGAAAATGATCCGCTTGAGTCCAGCATAGATATCATCGCGCAGCCGCCGGGCAAAAAACTGCAGAACATCAACCTGCTTTCGGGCGGAGAGAAAACGCTCACAGCTATCGCTCTGATGTTTGCGGTTCTGCAGGCGAAGCCTACGCCGTTCTGCATACTCGATGAGGTGGAAGCGGCGCTCGATGACGCGAACATCGACAGGTTCATTAAGTGCCTGAGACAGTTCGACGGGATTCAGTTCACCCTCGTCACACACCAGAAGGCGACGATGGAACAGGCTGATGTGCTCTATGGAGTGACAATGCCGGAGAAAGGCGTATCCAAAGTACTGTCGCTTTCCCTTGAAGATGATTTGAGCAAATACAGCAGTTAGGAGAATTGCATGTTAGGAGAGAAAAAAGGATTTTTTGGGAGGATGTCTGAGCGCATCAATGACGCGCTCATGATGAACCCGACGATAGATGAAGACTTTTTCGATGAGCTGGAGGAGATCCTCATCACCTCTGATATAGGGATGGAGACAACGATGAAAGTCGTTGAAACACTCCGTAAAGAAGTCAAGGCAAACAACATGACGAAGCCCGGCGTTATAAAGATCAGACTGGGCAAAATCATTGCGGATACGATCAACAAAGGGGAGGCGCAGAGGCTGTCGACTGAGAGCCCTTTGGTCATTCTGATGATCGGAATCAACGGGGGAGGTAAGACCACCTCCATAGGAAAGCTGGCGTACAAGCTCAAGAAAGAAGGTCGTACGGTAATGCTGGCAGCAGCGGATACCTTCCGCGCAGCCGCGAGCGAACAGCTCGAGATCTGGGGTGAACGCGTGGGTGTGAATGTTGTAAGACACGCGGAAGGAGCGGACCCTTCTGCTGTTATTTACGATGCCATTCAGTCCGCGAAGGCGAAGAACATGGATGTGCTCATTTGTGATACCGCCGGAAGACTCCAGAACAAAAAGAATCTGATGGACGAACTTGCCAAGATGAACAAAGTAATCGGACGCGAGTGGCCGGAGGCAGCCCGTGAGAATCTGCTTGTGCTCGATGCGACGACAGGAAAGAACGCCGTATCGCAGGTGGAGGAGTTTGGTGAAGCAGCGGAGATTACGGGTATCATTCTGACTAAACTGGACGGAACTGCCAAAGGCGGCATCGTTCTGACCATCGCTGATGAGTTTGATATGCCCGTTAAATATGTAGGCCTTGGTGAGGGAATCGAGGACCTTAAAGAGTTTGACCCTGAAGATTTTGCGAAAGGTATATTTGAATGAGTTTACCTCTTGTAGCGGTAGTGGGACGCCCCAATGTGGGCAAGTCCACATTCTTTAATAAAGTAGTCGGGAAGAGATTGTCGATCGTCGAGGATACGCCGGGCGTGACGCGGGACCGTATCTACGCGGAAGCGGAGTGGTGCGGTGTTCATTTTGCGTTGATTGATACCGGCGGAATCGAGCCTGACAGCAAGGATGTGATTCTCTCACAGATGAGGGAACAGGCGGAGATGGCGATCGATACTTCTAATGTAATTCTCTTCATGGTCGACGGGAAGGAGGGCCTGACCGCCGCTGACCGGGAGGTTGCCGAAATGCTCATGAAGACCGGCAAGAGAGTGATCCTGACCGTCAACAAAATAGACAGACCGGATCTGCCGGACGATTTCTATGACTTCTATGAACTTGGTCTCGGTGAGCCCATTCCTATTTCATCCGCCAACATGCTGAATCTGGGGGATCTTCTCGACGAGATCGTTGCAAGTTTCCCTGAGGGAGCGGGCACGGACGAAGATGATTCCATCAAGATTGCGATGATCGGCAAGCCGAATGTGGGAAAGTCTTCACTGGTCAACAAGCTTTTGGGGGAAAACCGTGTCATCGTTTCTCCGATCGCAGGTACGACGCGCGATTCCATCGATACACCTTTTGAATTCGACGGCGAACAGTACACGCTGATCGATACAGCGGGGATTCGCCGCAAAAGCAAAGTCAACGAAGACATAGAAAAATTCAGCGTCATCCGTGCCGTTGCGGCCATAGAACGCTGCGATGTCTGTCTGCTCATGATCGACGCGCAGGACGGAGTAACCGAACAGGATAAAAAAATCGCAGGTATTGCCCATGAAGCGGGCAAAGGCATCATCGTTCTGGTCAACAAATGGGATCTGGTCGAAAAAGAGACCAACACCATGAAGAAATTCCGGGAAGAAATCGACGCGGA
>CACYBO010000132.1 GCA_902772685.1 uncultured Eubacteriales bacterium
ACCCTTACAGGTTGCGGATCGGGAACTTCAGAAGAAGCTGCGGATCCGGGTATCCCTGACGGAACATATGTCGCCACATTCACTACGGACAGCCCGATGTTCCACGTAAGCGAAGCAAATAACGACAAAGGCATCCTGACCGTCAAGGACGGCCAGATGACGATTCACGTCAGCCTGCAGTCGAAGAAAATAGTAAACCTTTATTATGGGTTGGCAGAAGACGCCCAAAAGGACGGCGCGGAACTGATCGAGCCGACCACGGACAAGGTCACCTACAGCGATGGTTACGTAGAAGAGGTTTACGGATTTGACATCCCTGTGCCGGCCCTGGACGAAGAATTCGATGTTGCTCTCATCGGCACCCATGACAACTGGTATGACCACAAGGTCGTCGTATCCAATCCGGTTCCCGGCGATGATGTCCACGCGGGCACAGCCATTGATCTGGAAGATGGCGACTATCAGGTTGAAGTTACCAAAGAAGGCGGCACAGGCAAGGCTGAGATCGAAAGCCCTGCTGCCCTGACAGTTGCAGACGGCGCGGCTACGCTGACGGTCAAGTGGTCCAGCCCGCACTATGATTACATGATTGTAGACGGGGAGAAGTATGAACCAACAAATAAGGATGAACTGGCAAACGCAGATGAGGATTCCGGCGTCGGTTCCATCTTTGAAATACCGGTCAAGGTTCTGAATGAGCCGTTCAAGGTCGTCGCAGATACTACAGCGATGAGCGAACCTCATGAAATCGAATACGACCTGACCCTGAAACTGATAGAAGAATAATTCACGGCATCAAAAGAGGGGACTGCATCTGCAGTCCCTCTTTTATTTACACTCGCTCCAGTTTTCCGGCGTCGTCTGCCGCCTGAAGCAGAAATTCTATTCTTCTGTTTGCTGAGCCGATCGGAAAGTCCGTATCTATGACGCGGTCGCATCGGGCAACCGCATCCATTGCCTTTGCAAAGGCCTCCTCGCTGACCGGTTCAAAAGCCGGCGTCGTAATCACTTCCGCAGCCAGAAGGCGTGCCAGCTGGTAATCGATGTCGTTCTCGGAGAGTATGCCGGCGATAAACGGGATATTCTGCTTTTGCAGTCTTCGGTAGACCGGTATCCCGCTGCCGCCCGAGGAAAGAACGAGCACCTTCGGTTCGTCTCCTGTCGGCGCCGGCAGTTCGATGCTTCCCATCAGCGGGTCGAAGAAACCGTTGTCGATAGAGTACAGGTCGCGAATCATCTCTTCCTCAAACACCTCTTCCGGCGTTCCGTAGCGGTAGATGTGATCCCCCTTGACGCAGATGATCTTGTCGGAGATCTTTTCCGCTAAGTCTATCTCATGAAGGGACATAATGACTGTAATGCCCTTCTTCTTTGCCATGTTCCGCAATATAGACAGCAGTTCAAGCTTGTACCTGACGTCCAGGAAGGAAGTCGGCTCGTCCAGTATGATGATCTCAGGATCCTGACAGATCGCACGGGCGAGCAGGACGCGCTGCTTTTGCCCGTCGCTGATGGCGTTGAAGTCCTTCGGACCGAACTCCGTGGCGTTGACTGCAGCCATGGCCTCATCGACCATCCGCTCATCCTCTTCTGTCAGCAGCCCCAGTTTGCCTGTGTACGGATATCTGCCGCTGGCAACGATATCGTAGCAGGTCATGAGTTCCGCCTTCAGACGTTCCGTCAGGACGACCGCCATCTTTGTGGAAACCTCTTTCGCCGTCATCTTGTGGAGATTCTTGTCGCCGTACCAGACCTTGCCGCCGATAAGCGCCAGCTGACGGGTAATACTCTTCAGGATCGTCGATTTGCCGGCTCCGTTCGGACCGATCAGGGTGACGATTTCGCCCTTTCCGATATCGATACATATATCCTTAATAATCGCCTTGCCGTTGTATCCGACGGCCAGCTTGTCCATGCTGATGTAGGCATCACGTTTATTGCTCATTAGTGCTGACTCCTTCTGCTGACCATCATGTAGATAACAACCGGTGCGCCGAACACCGCCGTAACGGTGCTGATATTGAGCTCTGTCGGCGCGAACGCGAGTCTTGCTATAACGTCGCAGACCATACAGAATACACCGCCTCCCAGCATGCATCCCGGGATCACCACCAGAGGCTTCGCTGTTCCCAGGGCTCCCTTAATCAGGAACGGAACGGCGATTCCTACGAATGAAATCGGTCCTGCAAAGGCAGTGACGCATGCTGTGAGCAGACTCGACAGTGTGATGAGAGCGATTTTGAACCATTTGATGTTCACGCCCATGCTTGCGGCGTAGTTCTCACCCATCTGGAAGGCGCCGATTGGCTTGCTCATCACCATGGTCAGAATGAACCCGATGCCCACAACGAACAGGCACACCCCGACGTTGCTCCAGCTCATGCCGGAAAAGCTTCCCATAGACCACACATGGAGATTTGCGATATCTGAGTCCTCCGCGAAGGTAATGATGAACTCCGTAACCGCATTGCAGATGTAGCCCACCATGATACCGGCGACCAGAAGAGCCGCCATATTGTGGATCCGGAAGGATACCGCCACAATGAACATGGTGGCGATCAGGGACCCGATAAACGCCGCTGCAATCAGTGTGACGGACGAAACATGCAGGCCATTCTGCATGAAGAGGATCATTGCGATTGCGACTACCATCTTGGCTCCCGATGAAATGCCGAGTACATATGGTCCCGCGATCGGATTCTCAAAGAAGGTCTGCAGCAGGAAACCTGCCAGCGCCAATGCCCCGCCGAGCAGCATGGAAACGATGATTCTCGGCAGTCTGATCGTCCAGATGATGTCCAGAATCTTGTCCTCTCCTTCGCGCAGGAAGATAGCTCTCGCAATCTCTCCGACGCCTATGTGCACGTTTCCTGAGTTGATGTTGATGATGATCGTCACCGCAAAGGCCGCCACCATAACGGCAAAAACAATCACGCATCTGGTGCGGCGCCGGAAGCTGTCCGCATGATATCCGCCCACGGCCGGGCTTTCCGCCGCCGGCGGACCCTGTGTATTCACTTTTGTGTCTTTTCCTTTGTTGTCGTTCATTTTTCTGTCTCTTGCTTTTGCATGAATCTGCTACTGAAGCTTCTGTAAATATTTCAAATCAGAAGGATCATCCTCAGTTAACGCTTTGTGGAAATCAAGGATCATGTCAGCGACGATATCCGTTCTCTGATACATGGAATCACCCGTAACCCAGCACTTGTTTTCTTTTACCGCCTTCAGCTCCTTCATGATCGGATCTTTCTCAATAAGATCCTGCATAGTCTTGACGGAACCGTCGATGCTGCCGTTGTATATGATGTAGTCAGCGTCTACAGCAGCCTCGTAGAATGTCTCAACGGACATGTCGACCGATGTCCTGTCGCTGTCGTCATCAAGATCGCTGAATGCATATCTTGCTCCTGCGATTTCAATCATTTTAGGTACGTAGTCCGTACTCTTGCGGACGACGACTTTGCCGTCTGCTGTAAGGTAGAAGAACGCAACGGTCTTCTCTGTGTTTTCGAAGTCGTCAAGCGCCTTCAGTTTCTCCATCTGTTCGTCAAAGAAGGCATCTGCCTCTTCCTGATGGCCGGTCAACACGCCGTAGAGTTTGATCCACTCTGCTCTTCCCATAGGGTCCTCTTCATAGCTGGACCGGTCGATCATAACCGGCACATCCAGTTTTCCGATCATCTCCTTGACCTCCGGCGTGTGGTCGATCATCGTGGACTCGATGGCCAAGTCGCACTCCTCATCGAAGAGCGTCTCATAGTCCGGAGCGCTGTATTTGCCCGCGTAGATGATATCGCCGCGTTCCATGGCTTCCCGCGGCTCATCGAAGGACCAGTCATTCTCCTTAATTGAAGACATTCTGATGTGATCCAGCGCATCGCACGAGCAGAACATTGCCATGGTTGCCGTAGCCGCCAGATAGATTCTGTCAATCGGTCTCTGCAGCACTATAATGTCTTCCGCAAGTCCTTCCGGCGCTTCACTGCCTTCCGGAACAAGCAGGAACTTATCACCCTCATGGATATCGATCAGATCGTATCCATCTTCATAGTGGTAGACGCTGAATCCCGTCGCCCGCTCAAGCTGCATCTCAGACTCGTAGGTCAGCCCATTGATATCGGGCGCGCCGCCTTCCTCTGTCTCTCCGCCGGAGCCGCCGCATCCGGTCAGTGTCAGCACCGCCATGCAAAAGGCAATGCACAGAGCTGCAATTTTTCTGTAGCTAGCTTTCATTATTTCTGCCATCCTCTCTTCATCGGATCCACCATATCAACTGCCGAGTACAGCAGCGCGTTGCAGATCGACGCAGCAACATTGCTGCCGCCTTTTCTTCCAAAGGCAACAATTGCCGGTATATTATGCTCTTCGCAGATTTCGAAGAGTTCTTCCTTGCTCTCCACTACATTGACGAAGCCGACCGGCACGCCGATAACCAGCGTCGGTTTCAGCCCTTCGCGGATCATCTCCGACAGCGCGATGAGGGCAGTCGGTGCGTTTCCTGATACGAAGATCCCTTCCGGATACTCCGCCGCTCCGCGCCGCATAGATGCGTAGGCTCTTGTCGTTCCCTCCTCTTTGGCCTGCTTCATGATCTCTTCATCGGCCATGTAGCAGATTGCCTGAGAGGACAGTTTCTTCAGAGACGGTTTGCTGATTCCCGAAAGAGCCATGTTCGTGTCAGTAATAAACGTGCATCCGCCCTTCTGCAAAGCCTCTACTGCACGGCGAACCGCTCCCTCTGTAAACTTCAGATTGGTGCCGTAATCAAAATCCGCAGAGGTGTGGATGACCCTCTTGACGACGGTCATGTTCTCCTCTGGAATATCGATGCCGCGTTCTTTGAGCTCCGCTTCAATAATCCGCATGCTTTCTTTTTCGATGTCCGCCGGACGGACGTATTCGTAAGTACTCATAACAACTTCTCCTGTGCCTTGCTCTATCTGTCGGTGATTTCGTACCGGTCCATAATCTCGTAGATCTTTTCCATGTCCAGAACCTCCCGGACCCCGTCAGCCAGTATATCGTATTGCTGCTGCACGTAAGTCTCGTGCGGTATGATCTTCATTTCGCCCGGATCGATGCCTTTGTGCTGGGCCAGCCAGCGGATCAGTGTCTCCGTCAGTTCCCCCGTGTCGAACAGCCCATGGAGATAGGTGCCGAATACGCTGCCTTTGCAGCACCCGTCTTCCCTGCCGTTGCTGAGTTGACAGAACGGCTCGCCTTTGACCGTACTGACGCCCATATGGATCTCATATCCGTCCAGCTGCACGCCCGCAAACTGCGGCGCCTGAACGGTTCCCTGCACTCTCGTTCTGGACTTGTCCGCCGTGAACACGGTGTCCACCGGCAGAAGCCCCATGCCCTTCAGGTACTCCGTCTCACCTTCGTAATGATCCGGATTGAAGAGCTGCTCGCCCAGCATCTGGTAGCCGCCGCACACGCCGAGAACCGGCTTGCCGGCAGCCGCGTGCTTGAGGATCGATGCCTCGAGACCGTTCTGCCGCATCCACAGAAGATCGTCCATGGTGTTTTTCGTCCCCGGGATGATGATCAGATCCGGGTCTCCGAGTTCTTTTACTTCTCTCACATAACGGACGCCGGAGAGGTCCTCCATCTCCAGTGCATTGAAGTCCGTGAAGTTTGACAGCCTCGGCAGGCGGATCACTGCGATGTCAATCGGGCTGACGCCGCCGTTTTTTGTCAGGCGGGAGGACAGTGAATCCTCATCATCCAGATCAACATGGAGCATCGGAATAACGCCGAGAATCGGAATCCCTGTTTTTTCTTCCAGCATCTCAAGGCCAGGCTCAAGAATCTTCACATCACCGCGGAACTTGTTGATAATCATTCCCTCAATGCGGTTTCTGTCCTCTTCTTCCATGAGTTCTGCCGTTCCGTAGAGCTGCGCGAAGACGCCGCCCCTGTCGATATCGCCCACCAGAATAACCGGTGCATTGAGGTATCTCGCCAGACCCATATTGACGATGTCGTTTTCGGCCAGGTTGATCTCTGCGGGACTTCCCGCTCCCTCGATCACGATGATGTCGTTATCCGCCGCGAGTCCGTCAAAAGCCTTCCTGACTTCAGGCAGAAGTTCTTTCTTGTAGTGGTGGTACTCCATGGCGGACATTTCATCGCGGATTTCGCCGAGCACGATCACCTGACTTCCGGTGTCGCTGGACGGCTTCAGCAGAACAGGGTTCATGCGAACATCCGGCTCGATTCCGGCCGCTTCTGCCTGCATGACCTGCGCTCTTCCCATCTCAAAACCATCCCTCGTGATGTAGCTGTTGAGGGCCATGTTCTGGCTTTTGAACGGTGCCACTTGGAAACCATCCTGTTTGAATATCCTACACAGAGCTGCGCAGACGACGCTCTTTCCCGCGTCTGACATGGTGCCCTGTATCATGATGCATCTCGTTTTCATCTGTCCGTCTCCGTTATGCATTTCAGGTTCTCTATGAGTTCCTGATTTTCTTCGTGTTTTTTGACTGCGATGCGGAACCAGCCTTCTCCCAGGCCGTGGTAATTGTCGCAGTTGCGGATGAGGATTCCCTTTTTCCTCATCTCCTCATCAAGTCCCTTCGGACCGTTGAAGAGCAGATAGTTGGCTTCACCGTAAACTCTGGAATAGCCCAGCCACAGCAGGGCGTCCTTCAGCCACTGGCGCTCCTTCTGCACGATCGCCGCACCTTCTGCAGCATGTGCGCTATCCTCCAGAGCCGCAATCCCCGCAGCCTGCGCCAGACTTGAGACATTCCACGGTGCCCCCGCCTTCTGCAGGGCTTCCGCCGTCTCCTTCTCCGCGCAAAGGCAATAGCCAAGGCGTACGCCGGCCATACCGTAGAGTTTCGTGAAGGCCTTTAGAATAATCAGGTTTCCGTATTCATCCAGATAACTCTTCATGGTGTGTGCTTCCGGCTCATCCAGAAAACCGTTGAAGCATTCGTCGATAACGAGGGTCGTACCTGCCTGTCTGCAGGCGTCGAGGATCTCCTCCAACCGCTTTCTGTCAGTGGCGACACCCGTCGGGTTGTTCGGTTCGCACAAAAACAGCATGTCCGCGCCGCCGTCAGTTTCCCTGCCTGTCGCCTTTATCGCCTGCGCCAGGTCTTCGCCGACAGCAAACCCTTCGTCTTCCCTCAGAAGCCATCGCTCCACGCGCCATCCTTCCGATGCAAAAGCTTCCTCATATTCGGAGAATGTCGGCGCAGTGACGAGAAGACGCGGATTATCACTCTTCTTTGCGGCTTTTGCGAGACGATAAATAACGTCAGCCGCGCCGGCGCCGCAGAACACCTGCTCCGCCGCTACACCTTCAGATTTCGCTATCGCACTGCACAGCCGCCGGCATTCGGGATCCGGATACCGGTCCGCCAGCTGTGCCGCTTCAGCAATAGCCGCCTTCACATGTTCCGACATGCCGAGCGGATTGACGTTCATGGAGAAGTCAAGGGGTGCGCTTCCGTATTCTATTTCGTAAGAGGCCCAGTCGCCTCCGTGCTGATTTGTTTTGGTCATAGTTACAGTCCCGCGATGATGAGCGCCGTGCTGACTGCCATGGTAAGCAGCAGTGCGATCAGTGACGCCGCATACATCATCCTGTTTGTTTTCAGTATATCTTCCGGTTCGATCGGTCTGGTCCTGTCGCCGATAGTCGGTTTATTATACAGTTCGCCGAAGTAGTAGGCCGGTCCCGCCAGCTGCGCGCCCAAAGCGCCCGCACAGGCGGACTCCGTCTGGGCCGAGTTCGGGCTCGGGTGATTGCGGTTGTCCCGCCGCCAGATTTTCCAGGCATCCATCGCCCTGTGTTCCATGAGTCCGGCCGCCGCAATCCACATGAGGGCTGCCAGCCGCGACGGAATGAGCCCCGCCAGATCATCCAGATGAGCCGGTCCGCGGCCGAAGTTGATATACGTCTCGTTCTTATATCCAACCATGCTGTCCATGGTGTTGATTGCCTTATACGTCAGCGCCAGCGGCGCCCCGCCGATCATCATGTAGAAGAACGGCACCGCAACGCCGTCGGAAAAGCTCTCCGCCACCGTCTCCACAGCAGCCTTGGTTACGCCTTCCGCCGTCAGTTCCTGCGTATCCCGCCCTACGATCCTGGACACGGCTTTGCGCGCGCCCGCGATGTCACATTCGGGACTCAGAAAACTGTAGACATTCTTCGCCTCGTTGGCCAGACCCCGCACCGCGATCGCCTGCCAGCACCACAGCGTATGCAGAAGCAGAAAGACTGCAGGATGTATTATCCATGCGATCAGGCAAAGTCCCATCGTGACCGCATAGGTGACCACCACGATAACCGCGGCCATCGTCCTGCCTGCCGCCCGCTCACCGCCGTCCGTTTTTGGAAATATTTTCCTGAGACAACGTTCCAGCAGCGTAATGCCTTTGCCGATGATGACCACCGGATGAGGCAGTTTCGCGGGATCCGCGAATAACAGATCCAGCAGAAAGCCAAATATGATCGATAGTTCAAACAGTAATAAAAACAGCATTATCTTTCATGCGATCTTTTGCACGCTTCTACGAAACGCTCAGCCAGTTTCCCGCCGCCGAGATACAGGTGCGGAAAGCCTGCATAAAGGGTCCCGGACGCAAATCCGAATCTCCACTGTGCGCCGGTCGACAGTTTCGTCAGGCTCATGTCGCTCCCTACCGCAGTCGTATCCCAGTAATGGAACTCATGAACAGGCGCCTGTTCACCTGCCTGCAAAAGCATCGTATCCTTCTCTGAACTGATGGTTCCGTATCCGAAACGCACCAGTTTCCCCGCGTTGCTACCGCTGCCCGGCAGTACGCCGGCCATTGGCCAGCGGTTTCCATCTGTGTCCTCAAGTTCCGCGGAAAGATACAGGAACCCGCCGCACTCCGCGATGGTCGGAAGACCGGCCGCGACTGCCTCCCGGATCTGTTTCCGCATGGACTCATTCTCCGACAGCTGTCTGCCGTAGAGCTCCGGGTATCCTCCCGGCAGATATAGTCCGTCTATGTCATCCGGCAGTCCCGCGTCGTGGACCGGGCTGAAGAAAACGATCTCTGCACCGGCCGCTTTCAGGGCTGTCAGTGATTCTGCGTAGATAAAGTTGAAGGCCTCGTCACGGGCGACGGCGACGCGCACCTCTGCCGCAGCAGGCGCATCAGCATGAGGTTCCTCGGACGGGGAGCCGGTTGCTCCCCCGCAGCTGCCAGCCGTGCCTCCTGTCAATGTAAACAGTCTGTCCAGATCGACGGTCTCCTCCATCCGCCGGCCGATCCGGTCGATGCGCTCTGTCAGGTCCTCTATTTCCTCGGCGGTCATGAGCCCCAGATGCCGGCTCTTAAAGTCCGCCTCCTCCATGTGCGGAACGTATCCCAGAACCGGAATGCCGCTCGCCTCTTCGATGGCCGGTCCGTACATTTTATAATATGCCTCGCTGCAGTCGTTGAAGATGACTCCGCAGATGTGACTGTCTTCCCGGAAACCGGCAACGCCCCTGATGACAGCCGCCAGCGTCAGCGCCGCTCCCTTCGGACGCACGACGAGAACAGCCGAAATGTCAAGCAGACTTGCCACATGATAGGCGCTTGCGAACTCGCCCTTCGCACCGGAGTTGCTGGACCTGACGCCGTCGTAATATCCCATGACGCCCTCACACACTGCGGCGCCGTGGCCTTTGCTGTTCCTCGCGAATATGTCCTTCACGCCTTCTTCTCCTGCGAGAAAGACATCCAGGTTGCAGCTGGATATTCCAAGAACAGAACGGTGGAACATCGGATCGATGTAATCCGGACCGCACTTGAACGCACATGGATCGTATCCTTTTCTTTTGAGCAATGACAGCAGTCCGCACGTTACAGCAGTCTTGCCGCTGTTCGAGGATGCTGCTGTGATCATCAGCTTAAGCATCTGCTCCTCCCTCAGCATCGGGATTTTCAGCCTTCCGGCCGGTAATAATATAAATCGGGTTTGCCGACATCATCATATGCCGGCTCCCCGCCTTGCGGGATGTATTGACGCAGACCTGAATGATATCTGTGTCCATGCCTTTCTCCGCCATATATCTGACTGTATCTGCCATAGTTTCCAGAACGATTGCCGATACGCAGATCAGCGCCGACTCGTTCTTCGACAGAACCGTGTCTATGATTTCCCTGAGGTTTCCTCCCGAACCGCCTATGAATACTCTGTCCGGCGCAGGCAGCTCCTGCAGCGCTTCCGGAGCACTTCCCAGAACCACATTCAGATTCCAGTTTCCGAACTTCTTTTTGTTCGCGTAGATCAGGCTGCACCCTTCTGATTCTCTCTCGACAGCCCAGACTTTCCCGCGGGATGCCTTCATGGCGAGTTCCACGGAAACACTGCCTGTTCCCGCTCCCACATCCCATACAGTGTCTGTCTTCGCCACATTCATCTTTGAGAGAATCGCAGCGCGCACAGTCTGCTTGGTCATCGGAATATCCCCACGGATGAACTCTCCGTCATCAATTCCCGGCGTCAGATCGCCGAAACCTGCAGCCGGTTCCACGAGCATGACGGACAATGCGTCGAATTGCTGTTCCGCAAATGCAGCAGCTGTTCCCGATACGATCCGTTCACCCTCATAGGATAACCGCTCACCCACGCAAACCTTGAGACCTCCGAGTCCCGCATCCGCAAGCTGCGCGCACAGTTCCGCAGGTCCGAGGGATCCGCCCGTCAGGAAGAACACTTCTTTGCCATCCATGACCTCTGCCACCGCATCGCAGTCAGTGCCGTGCGCCGACACAAGTTTCCAATCCTGCCACGGTCTCTGCAGACGCGCCGCCATCACCTGTACGCTTGAAATCCCGGGCACCACAACAGACTCGATCCCTGCATCCTCAAGCAAAGGCACCAGGCTCCGTGTCCCCGAATAGAACCCCGAATCCCCGCTGTAGGCCACGCAGATATGATAATCTTCCGATTCTGCCGAATCCGCGCCCTTGGACGTTCCTCTCTCTGCGTTTCTGATTGCTTCCAGAATCGCATCCGGTCTGATCTCAGGTACGCCGACACAGTCTTCCTTCGTGTATGGCTCAACCGCCTCCAGAAGTCTGCGCGCCCCGATAATCATATCCGCCCGCTCAATCGTCTTTTTTACTTCTACCGTCATTGTGCCCGGATCGCCACATCCGGTTCCGACAAGTGTTACTCTCATTTCATTTTCTCCCTGCAATACGCAAGTATCTGATCAAAGGACATCCCTTCTTCTTCCGGTCTTCTGATGACGATGACCGAAACCCCGCAGCTGCGGGCGGCATTGATCTTCTCCGCAAACCCGCCGGCCGCGCCACTGTCCTTGGTGATCATCTGATCGATCAGGTAATCCTGCATGACCGCCCTGTTCAGTTCCTCTGAGAAAGGTCCCTGCACTGCGATGATATTTCTGTGCGGGATTTCCGCCTCCTCACAGGCCTGTATACTTGAAACAACCGGCAATACTCTGGGGTACAGCAGTTCCGGATCGAGGACCTCCGCGTAAACACTCAACTCCTTCGATCCAGTAGTCAGCAGCACCCGGCCGCCGATGGCCGCCGCGCACTCCGCCGCTTCCCACGCGTCCCTGACATAGCGGATATCCTCACCGCCCTGCGCGACGCTGTCCGAATCGTCTCTGAGCAGCCGCAGGCGCTCTACGCCTTCTGCTTCGGCCGCGCGGCGGATGTTGTCCGTGACGATCACTGCATAAGGATGGGTCGCATCGATGACCAGATCCGCATCCGAAATCATAGCGCGTATCCCGTCTTCCTCCTTCGGACCGACCTCGACCTGCACGCCGGCAAGTACGCCTTGTTCCTCCGCGCCGACGTCCGACACCACGCTGACCACAACGTCAGCGCCTGCCTTTGCAAGAGCCCGGGACAGTTCCCGTCCTTCAGATGTTCCCCCGAAAATAACTGTCTTCATGCTTTTCGTA